>MPOY01000645.1 GCA_001896715.1 Methanoculleus sp. EBM-46 | reverse complement strand
CGGCGGATGTGGTCCTCTACGACCAGCTCCCGGGCGAGGAGATCCTCGCGACGCTCCCGGTGCATGCCGAGCGGATCGACTGCGGGAAGTACGGCGGCAACCACACGCTGGAGCAGCACGAGATAGAGGCGCTGATGGTCGCAAAGGTGCGGGAGGGAAAGACCGTCGTGCGCCTGAAAGGCGGCGACCCCTTCCTCTTCGGTCGCGGCGGGGAGGAGATCGAGGTCCTCCGGGAGCACGGGATCCCGGTCGAGGTCGTGCCGGGGGTGACGAGCGCCATCGCCGTCCCGGAGCTGGTCGGTATCCCGGTCACCCACCGACGGTATGCTTCGGAGGTGACGTTCATCACCGGCCACGAGGATCCCACGAAACCCGAGTCCGTCCTCGACTGGGAGGTCCTCGCGCGCCTGAAGGGGACGCTCGTGATACTGATGGGGGTCAAGAACCTCCCGGCCATCACGGCGGCGCTTGCGGCGCACGGCAAAGACCCCGCGACCCCGGTGGCGGTCATCGAGAGGGGGCTCCGGCCCGATCAGCGGGTGACGGTCGGGACCATCGCCGATATAGCCGGGAAGGCACGCGCCGCCGGCGTCCGGCCCCCGGCGGTGATCGTCATCGGGGGCGTGGTGGAACTCTACGACGGGGAAGGACTGGCGGGGTAGGGGGTTTTCTGCCGGCGGCCCCCACCCCGCCCGCGCCTTCTCAGGAGGATACCCGTATACCTCGCCGGCATCCCCCGCCCCACCCGCGCCTTCGCAGGAGGATACCCGTATACCTCGCCGGCATCCCCCACCCCACCCGCGCCTGCGGCGCTCCTCCCCCGCCCCCGGCGGGGGCGGGGTCCGTGCGTGGCGATATCAGGGGAGCAGCCGTGCCCGGGGTTTCTCCGGGATCTCCCCATGTGCTGGACCGTGGTGGATATCGCCACGGGGGGAGAGGCTGACGGGGAGGGGGAACTTGTTCCCCCTCCCCTGTCTCCCACACTCCAACCATCTTACTTCTCGCCGGCATCCCCCACCCCACCCGCGCCTCTGCCGGCAGAGGCACTCATACGCCCTTCTCCGGCATCCCCGCCCCGCCCGCGCCTTCGGCGCTCCTCCCCCGCCCCGCCCCGGGCGGGGTCCGTGCCCGGGCGTATATCAGGGGAGCAGCCGTATCCGGGGTGGAGCCGGTGGGCCGCCGTGTTCTGGGTTTCTCCGAGATTTCGCCGTGCACTGGACCATGGTGGCTATGTGCGACCGCCAATAGGGGAGGCGGCCCGCAGGGAGGAGGTTTGCCCCCTCCCCTGTCTCCCACGCTCCCAGAACCCCACCCCCTTTCCAGCGGGGCAGGGGCGTGCGTGACGATATTCAATAGAAGGCAGTGCCCGGTCCCCCCCGGGTTCTCTCCCTATAGCGGGCCGTGGTGGACCCCCCGGGTGGCGGGTCCACGCCAAGCCTTATCAGGGAGGACCGCCTTTCACCATCTCCACCACGATTGTGCGGGTGGTTGCCCTTCAGGGAGTGAGATCGCATGGAGAAAGTAAAACGGTACCGGTGCAAGTATTGCAACTACATCTACTCCCCGCTGCGGGGAGAATCGCATCGAGGTATCCCGGCAGGTACTGCGTTTGAGGATCTGCCGGACGATTACATCTGCCCGGTCTGCGGTGCGACCGGCAAAGGCCCGATCGGGGCGTGGGGATTCGAGCCCTGGGAGCCGACGAAGTACGTCTGCAAGATATGCGGCTACGTATACGACAAGGAGCGAGGCGAACCGCTCCGCGGTTACCCGAAAGGCACCGCATTCGAAGACCTGCCGGAGGACTATACCTGCCCCGTCTGCGGGATGGACCCGAGGATAACAAGTTTCCACGGACCGGTCGGCAAGTCGCAATTCGATCCCATCCTGGATGTCTGACCGGAGAGACGAACCGGCCTCCCATACCCGGTTTTCCGGCAGTTTTACCCGAAAGGTACGTGCCCGGGCACCGCCGTGAGGCGCGCACGACCATGAACCTATGCCGTCGGGGGGATCTCCGGTGGTAGATGGCGCGCCCGGCGATGCCGGAGAACCGTAGTTCGGGGGAGTTCGGCAGTCTCCGGCAACAGCCCTCTCCCGGGAGCCACGGCACCCGGCAGGGTAAAGCCGGTCCGTTTGATGCTTTCTCCGGGCCTGAATTCAGTTGTCTGCCGTTCCGCCTGAAAATTCGGGCCTGCGGGATAAACCGGTCTTCTCAAATAGTGACGAGCGCATCAACACTTAGGAAAGGTACAGCTACCGCAAGAAGGTATTATTCGTGGAGAGTAGAGCGTTGAATACTCACGTGGGACACAAGCAGCGGCAGATGATGTCGGATGGATTTCTTTGGTAATATTCTGGGTCAGGGGAAGGGCGCAAACCCTTCGCTAAAACAGGGCAGCGCTCAATTCGAGGCCGGAAACTACGGTGAGGCGGTGAAAAGTTTTGAGAAGGCGCTCAAGGTCGATCCTGAAAACGGTCCGGTCCGGCTCTCCCTCGGGCAGGCGCTCGCCTGCCTCGGCAGGGACAACGAGGCGGTGATCTGGTTCAAAAAGGCCCTCGAGTCGTCCCCCGGCGATACCGGGATACTACGGGCACTGGGGCACGCCCTCGCCCGGACAGGCAATTACGAGGAGGCGGCCGGGTGCTTCGCAAACGTCGCCGATGCAAACGCCTCATATTGGCAGGGGGAGATGCTGGAGCAGCTCGGGCGGTATGTCGATGCAGCGGTGGCCTACGCGCGGGCGCTGGACGGAGATCCGGAGAACGTCGTCTTTCGGGAGAGGCTCGGGCGGATGCTTGAGCGAACCGGAGAGTTCCGGGAAGCGGCGGCAAATTTCGAGCGGATCCTCAAGGTGAACCCGGAATGCATCGATATGCTCGCGAGGACCGGGAATGCCCTCCTGTACCAGGGAGATTATCCCGGAGCCATCGAGTCGTTTGGCCGGGTCCTCGATAGAGAGCCCCATAACCTCAACGCACTCTACGGCAAAGCCCGGGCATTTGAGCACCTCGGCCGGTTCGTAGATGCCGCCGCCTGCTACGGCGAGATCGCCACCGTCGATCCCGGAAACGTTCCCGCCTGGTACCACCGCGGTTCGCTCCTCCTCCGGGCAGGGAGGTATGCGGAAGCAATGGAGTCGTTCGACAAGGTCGCCCTCGCCGATCCGGACCACATACCGGTGCGCTACACCATGGGTCTCGTCTACGATACGCTCGGCCGCTACGATCGGGCGGTCAAGAGCTTCGACCACGTCCTGAAGCACGATCAGGGTCAGGTTCACGTCTGGTACGCCCGCGGGATGGCGCTCTTCAACCTCGGCCAGTACGCCGAGGCGATCCGGTCGTTCGACCGTGTGCTCGAGAACCGGGCGGTGACGGGGATGAAGTGGATCGGGAGCAGCTCCGACCTCGCGCTCTTCGAGAAGGACGATCTGCGGGCTCCCGGGAAGCAGAAACCGCTAAAATTCGACGTCTTGAACGAGATCGTCCTGACCTGTCGTGGGGCTGCGCTGCTCCACCTCGGGCGGTACGCGGAGGCGCAGGAGAACTTTGAACAGGTCCTCGAGATCGACTCCGGTAACATCCCCGTCCTGCAACAGAGCAGCACCGCACTCATCCATCTCGGCAGGTATGAGGAGGCTGACCGCTGCCTGAACGCGATCCTTGAGAAAGAACCGTATAACGTCGTTGCCCGCTCGGTGAAGGCGGATATCCTCGAGAACCTCGGCAGGTACGGCGACGTTCTCGCTCTGCTTGACCGGTTGCAGGACGCCGGCAGCGATAACCTCCATCTCCTGTACAGGAGGGGGGAAGCCCTGCTGCACCTCGCCCGGTATGCGGAGGCGGCGGAGGCGTTCGATGCATACCTCGACCTTAACCCTGCCGATAGGGCAGCGGAAAAGGCCAGGGGAGATGCGTTCATGCACCCCGGCGAGTACGAGAAGGCGTTTGCCTCCTATGACCGGGCGGTGGAAGCGGATCCGGACGACCATGCTGCCTGGCTCGGGCGGAGCGAGGCGCTCGAGCGTCTCGGGCGATACGCAGAGGCGCTCGAGTCCATCGATCGGGCGGAGGCAAACCCCGGGGATGCCGGAACGCTTGCCCGGAAGGCGCGGATCCTCGAGAGGCTCGGGCGCCATGCCGAAGCGGCCGAATACTACGAAGCGCTTCTTGCGGCAGATCCGGACGCCGGGGGCTATCTGGTGAATCTCGGTGTCGTCCTTGCCACGCTCGGCCGGTATGAGGAGGCTGCCCGCCGGTTCGGGCAGGCCGTCGCGGCCGACCCGGGCGACCTCTTTGCATGGTACAACCGGGGTCGCGCCCTGGAGCGGATGGGGCAGTATGCGGATGCCGCCGGGTGCTACACGAAAGTGACCGGCGGGCGGCCGGGAGACACCGGCGCCTGGTCCGCGCTTGCGGTTGCGCTTGCACGTCTCGGCAGGCACGAAGAGGCGATCGAGTGTTGCGACCGGGTGCTCGCCTCCGATCCCTCGAATACGGCGATCATCAGGATACGGGCGGATATGCTGGAGGCCGTCGGCAGGCACGAAGAGGCGGGCGAAGCATACGAGCGTTACCTCAAGACCTCCCCCGGCGACCGGGATGCAAGAATGGCGTTCGGCATGGCGCTCGAGCGAGGCGGGAAGTTCGGCGACGCGATCCGGCAGTACGCGCTGGTGCTCGAGGGCGATGAACGCGACACCGAGGCCTGGTACACACTCGAGAGCGCCCTTGTGCACATGGGCCGATACGAGGAGGCGCTTGAGTGTTCCAACGGCATAATCGAGGCAAACCCGGGGAATCATGCCGCCTGGCAGCGGCGCGGGGAGATATTCATGTGGCTCGGGCGTTACGCCGATGCGGTGGAATGTTTCGAGAAGGTGATCGCGGCCGACCCGGCAGATACCCTCACCCTGCGGAGGCTCGGGGAGGCTCACGAGAAGGCCGGCAGGTACGAGGAGGCCCTTGCCGCCTACACGCGGGTGCTGGACCGGGAACCGACCAGTATCGAGACCCTCCACGCCCGCTCATCGGCCCTCATCCACCTCGGGCGGTACGGAGAGGCGGTCAAGTCGATCGACAAGATCATCGTCCTCCAGGCCGGGAACCCGGCCGCCCTCTTCATGAGGGGTGCGGTGCTCGAGAAGGCCGGCAGGTACGACGACGCCCTCGCAAGCTACGAGAAGGCGCTCTCGGTCGACACGGAGAACGCCGCCATCTGGAACGCGACCGGAACGCTCATGGATACACTCGGCCGGCACGCCGATGCCGTCACCGCGTTTGAGGCGGCGATCGAGCTGGGTGAAGGGGATACTCACGCCTGGCTCTGCAAGGGGATCGCCCTCAGCCATCTGGGCAAATACGATCCGGCAGCCGCGTGCTTTGATAAGGTTCTCGAGGCAAATCCTCGCCACGCCCGGGCATGGTACCTGAAAGGGAGAGCGCTCGATCGGCAGGGAAGATTTGCAGAAGCGGTGGAATGCTTCAAAAAGGCGATCGAAAACGGGGAAGCTCTTTGATGCGGGGATACGTGCTCGCGGGCGTTCTTCTGGTCCTCGCCGCCGCCTCAGGCTGCGTTGACGGCGGGCAGGCGACGGTGAAGACGGGAGATGCCGTACAGGTCCACTACACCGGAACCTTTGCGAACGGGACGGTCTTTGACAGTTCCAGCGGGCGGGAACCGCTCGGGTTCACCGTCGGCAGCGGCAGGATGATTCCCGGGTTCGATGCAGGCGTCGTGGGGATGCGGGAAGGAGAGACGAAGACCATTCACATCCCGGCCGACCAGGCGTACGGGCCGCACCGGGAGGATCTCGTCTTTGCCGTCGACCCGGCCGATATCCCCGGCGGGGAGAACCTGACCGCCGGAGACCCGGTCGGGGTAGCCCTCGCGAACGGGCAGAGGCTGCAGGGAAGGGTCACGGACGTATCGCCCGGTGCGGTCACCATCGATGCGAACCATCACCTTGCGGGCGAAGACCTTACGTTCACCATCACCCTCGTCAGGATCGGGTAGCATTCACCCCTTCTTCCTCTTCTTCGGTCACGCCCGGCGTGACGAGCACTTTATCGACCCGGTGGCCGTCCATATCCACGACCTCGAACCGGAGACCGTTCCAGGTGAACCGGTCTCCGGCCCTTGGCGTCCGCTCAAGGTACATCATGACGAACCCGCCAAGCGTCTGGTAATACCCGCGCTCCTCCTCGGGCAGGGTAGCCACGTTGATGAGGTCGTGGAACTCATCGATCGGGAGCATCCCATCGAGGAGCCATGACCCGTCTTCACGGCGAACCGCCGGGCCCTCGGGCAGGTGCCCGGCCGGCGGGATGTCGCCGACGATCGCCTCCATGATGTCGTGCACCGTAACAAGCCCCTCGATGCTTCCGTACTCGTCGGTGACAAGGGCGACCCGCGCCCCGGACGACTTGAACTCATCAAGGATCGACAGCGCCCGGGCGCTCTCGGGGATGAAGAGCGCGGGCTCGATCGCCTTCGCGAGATCGGGGGATTCACCCGCAATCATCCGGGTCCAGAGGTTCCGGATGGAGACAATGCCGAGGATGTTGTCCAGGTGCTCGCGGTAGACCGGGAAGTATATGTGTCGTGATCCGGCCATCTTCTGCCAGTTCTCCTCGATGGGATCCTCCACATCCACGGCCACGACGTCGGGCCGCGGGGTCATCAGCACGCTGACCCGCCGGTCGCCGAGGCGAAAGACGCTCTCCACCATATCTTGCTCCTCTTCCTGGAATATGCCGGCCCGGGTGGCCTGTCCGATGAGAACCCGGATATCCTCTTCAGTAACCCCCGGACCCGGAGGCTGCCGGACACCGAGCGCCCTGAGCACCGCCTCTGTTGAGGCGGCAAGCACCCGGACAAGTGGTGTCGCGATCAGGGTGAGGAGCTGCATCGGGCGGGCAACGAGCGATGCGGATCGTTCGGCGTTGCTCATAGCCACCCGTTTCGGCACCAGTTCGCCGATCACGAGCGTCAGGTAGGTGACGATGATGATGACGGTTGCGACCGCGATCGGGCTGCTGTACGGGGCAATGAATGGGATACCGGCGAGCACCCCGGCAAGAGGCCCCGCGAGTGTCGCCCCGCCGAAGGCCCCGACCAGGATCCCGGCGATGGTGATGCCGATCTGGATGGTGGAGAGGAACTGTGTCGGGTCCCTGACGAGTTCGAGGGCGATCGCCGCGCCGGCGTCGCCTCCTGCGGCTCTCTTCTGGAGGCGTGCCGCCTTTGCCGATATGAGTGCGAACTCCGCCAGAGAGAAGAAGCTGTTTGCAAGTATCAGGAGGCCGACGATCAGGATATCGGTGGCAAGCGGCATTGCGATACTCTCGCTGGCAGAGATCCCGACCGGGATCTACCTGCGCCGGGGACGGCTATACCTCAAACTCACTTATGTGTATCGACGGTCCCCGGCTGCAGCCCGGTGGGATCCCTCCCGAAACACTTATCGTTACCAGAACCGGAGTCTCACCCGGTGGTCCGCGATGATCGATGTCGGTGAACAGGCTCCGGAGTTCTCAATACAGGACCAGAATGGGAACAGCGTCCGGTTGTCAGATTTTGTGGGGAAGCGGGTTATCCTCTCGTTTCACCCGCTGGCCTGGACCAGCGTCTGTGCAAAACAGATGCGGGCGCTGGAGGCCAACGGGAAGGCGTTCGATGCTCTCAACGTCGTTGCTCTCGGCATCAGCGTGGATTCCGTCCCCTGCAAACGGGCGTGGGCGGAGAGCCTCGGCATCAAAAAGACCCGGCTCCTTGCGGATTTCTGGCCGCATGGCGG
>MPOY01000630.1 GCA_001896715.1 Methanoculleus sp. EBM-46 | reverse complement strand
TTTGAGCGTAATCAGTATTTCGATACGCTTGTCTATGAACGAGATCTGTGCAGTCAGACTGTCTCTTTTTATCTCGTAGATTTTTGTCTTCGTTTCCTTGAGTTCTTTCAATTCACCGGCAAGCTTTTCCTTTTCAAGTCTTTCAGTCGTAATTTTACTTTCCACAGCGCCAACGATTCTTTCAAGATCTCTGAAGCTTGCCACAAAGTTTTTCTCGATTTTCGGACGCATACCGGAAAGTCTTTTGAAGTCCTCGTAGATGCTGTCCATAAGCTCGACCTGTTTTTCCAGCAGTTCCGAAGTTTGCTCAGCTGAGCCCAGTCGATCGGTGTAACCTTTTAGCACAACGACTTTATCCAGCGCGCTGTCGATGAAGTTGTACACATCGGTAATGTCTTTGTACATTATTCGATCAACCGTTTCCTCGACTCTTTCACCTATCTCGTCTATCTGGAGACTGCCAGCGAAAAGAGAGACAGACACGATAACTATCAGCACAAGAAACAGGGTCTTTTTCACCCGATCACCTCCTCTTGCAAGTTGTCTATTGTCTTTCTTGAGAATCAGGTGATAGTAGATGGAAAGGTATTTCTAGATTCAAGCCCGTTGCAACCTGTGTCTCTTGAGAATCCGAAGGAGAAGCGACTCTGGCGATCTGTTCTTTGAACTCCTTCATTCTCACAAACACGTCATTCCAGGATTTCTGATCTTCTGGCGCGATCTCCGTCTCCTTCTTACAGGCTGTCATAAGCGGAACGGCAAAGACAATCATGATAATTAGGAAACCGGTAAGTACATTCCTCAAGCCTTCACCTCCTCTGGTGCCACTGATATATATACACTTTCTTGATCTACAACTTTTCAATTCATCTCAATTCGCGACCCATCGAGCTTCGCAAGCTTTTCAACGTCAATCCTGATATTCAATCTTTCCAGTAGTTGCCTTATGAAACCGAGAAGATTTTCAGCTTCTTCCATAGAGTCTCCGTCGATCCCGCAATTCATGAATAGCACTGTGAGGCTAAAGCCACCATTAGTCCATCTGCCAATCTTCAGTTTTGCTTCAACCTCGAATTTCCCTACGTCGAGAGCTTCCCACAGCCTTTCTTTGAAGTAATTTACGGCAACATCCGACGCCTTGCCTTTGAAATAATACGAGAGCTCCAGAACGATCACTCCTTAGGAGGCCTGTGTAAGGCCTTCAAGTTATATAAATACACTTTAAATGTCTCTTGAGATTTCTAGAAGAGATAAAGCTGATTGGATGAGGATTCTGAATGAACTAGCAAGGCTAGAAACAGTGTCTCGTAGCTCTTAATTCCCACTCCTGGATATGAGAGGATTTCTCTGAATCTCGTTACTTTTGTCAGGGCTTCGATGACCCTGCTTGAAACGGCACGGGTGAGCCCAAGTTTCTGAAGGGCGGAAATATCTAGAGAATAAAGTCTTGACAGCATACGTTTCTCAGTCTCGGAAGGCAGCTTGTCAAGGCAGATATATACTTCGGACGGAACATCTCTCAATACCTCTTCGGTAATGGAAAGGGAGATCTTTGGATTGACGCCGCCCTTTCCGGCCCCGGCAAGCGGCAGTGCGATTCTTTCTATGCCTTCTGAGAGAATGATTTCCGAAAGCCTTTCGAGTGTCTTCCTTATCCACTCTGGCTTAGATGGTTTTTTCCAATCTTCCTTCACAAATAGACTCACTATGTCCGGAGTCCCTCTAGAACCACGGTAAAGCCAGACATCGCCTGCGCCGGGAAGATCGCTCGCGCATCTCTTGTGATAATCGTCGAAGTATTCCGGGTATCGTAATCTAAATTCAAGGGCTAAGCCAGCTCCCATGACACCCATGGTGTTCACGGTATTCGCGATTGTCTTTATACCTTCCTCTTCAAGTGCTGCGAATACGCTTTTCTGATAGATATTCACTGCTGACTCCTCGCAACTATACATAGAAGTACAGATTCAAGGCATTGTCATAAAGTTGTTTGACCGGTAGATCTTTGATACGGGATCGCCCTGGTACGAGAAAAATGCTTTCAATCCATTTCGAATCAATTATATCAGTATGTACAAGAATCTCGGCTCCCATTCTCTGTTTAAGCTCTTGATCTCCGTAGAAGCTCTTCGCTTTGATGATATCTTTTACTCCGATAAGCTTCAGTGACTGTGCAGTAAGATCTAGTATTTTTGCAAATCGACAGGCAGCTATTCTGTCTGAAACCTTGCAATCATATTGAGTAACTAGATCGCTCATCAGTCTCAAGATTACAAAGTCGACTCCACTCTTCTGGTAACGATAAGTCATAGCATTTCTCGTATTTAGAAATAGAGGTACAAAGCTATGAAGAGATTTTTCTTCGCGGATAGTCTGCACATCTCTATCGGAGTAATCGGCATAGTTCAGATTGAGGTTTTCAACCCTTCTCTTGTTCATGATTCCTCTTTTAAAAATTGATCTGAGGTTTTCAACTGGTGCAAGATAATAGAGAAACTTAATGCCGAAGTCGAGAAGAGGGTTCTCAAAAGTCACCATATTCATCACCTCCAGAGTTATAATTACACTTTTCGTGATTGAAGGCGGTAAGCAGCTAATTATAAGCCTT
>MPOY01000354.1 GCA_001896715.1 Methanoculleus sp. EBM-46 | reverse complement strand
GCCGCAGACACAGGTACCTGGTGAACCCTGGATGGTAGACACTCCCGCATTCTCCCGATCGCTCGGTACCGTGCTCCTCTTGACGGCAGCGATATTCCTAATCATCGGGATCCAGTTGATATCGTACCTCGTTACCCTCATCGTTGTTGCGCTGATCCTTGCCATGCTCGCATACCCCGCGACGAAAGTGCTCAAATCGCGCGGCCTTCCGGAGGGCGTCGCCGTCGGCGTGGTCACGGTCGTCGCCAGCCTTCTGGTCCTTCTGCTCTGTTACGTCGTCTTCTTCTCGTTTGAGAGCCTGATCCAGGATCTCCCTCTCTTCCAGCAGGAGTTGAGCGCCCGACTTGCGGAGATCATCACCACCCTCCACGGGTTCGGGATCGATACGGGCTCGTTCTCCGCATCCTCGATCAACCTGCAGCAGTTTGCCGGGTTCTTCTCTTCGTATGCCATGAGCCTTGCCGACCTGCTCCTCTACCTCTTCTTCATAGCGGTGACGACGATCTTCATGATCTTTGAAGCGCCAAAGATGCCCGGCCGCATACAGAGGGTGAACGGAGACCGGTCAGGAGGCGCCGAGACGTTCTCCCGGATGAGCAGGTTCCTGATCGACTTCGTCATCGTCAGGACCGAGGCGAACCTCGTCCACGGTTTCCTCTTCGGTTCGTTCCTCTGGTTCATGGGGGTGCATGCTGCCATCCTCTGGGGAGTGCTGACGTTCCTGCTCTCTTACATCCCCTACATCGGCCTGCTCGTCGCAGCAATCCCCGCTATCTTCTTTGCCTGGCTGCAGTTCGGGTTATGGGGCGCGATTGCGGTGATCGCTGCCGTCGCCGTCTTGAACGCGCTTGTGGAGAACCCGATATTTGCACACTTTGCATCGAGGCGCTTTGACATCCCCGCCCTCGTGGTCATCCTCTCGGTCATCTTCTGGGGGTGGGCGCTTGGCATCGCCGGGATGGTGTTCGCCGTTCCGCTCACGCTCATCGTTCTCCTGGTCGCCCAGTTGAGCGCCGACTGGGCGTGGGTGAACACGCTCCTGGGCGTCGATCACCTCTTTACGGGAGGGCAGGCACCCCCTGCAGAGGGCAGGGGGGGCGACGTGCCGCCGGCAGAGTGATCATCCCCTATACCATCCTCGCGTGGGCAAAACGCCGGCCGGTGCCGCGCCCGCGCATCGGTTCGATACCGGGCGGATCTAATCCCCGCCCGGCACAAAAAAAGGTCAGGACCCCTTCAGGTAAGATTCCGGGTTCTTATCGAAGAGCTTCTTGCACCCCGGAGCGCAGAAGTAGTAGGTCTTCCCCTTATACTCGCTCGTGAACCTCGCCGTCGCCGGATCGACGTCCATCTTGCATACCGGATCAACTGCCATGCGCATCAACCTCCGATAGTATCCCTCTCTTCGCCGGAGGTATATATGTTTTGAGCAGCAGCGAGAGCGAGACGACCGTCACCGACGAGAGAGCCATCGCGAGCGCCGCAAGCTCCGGCCGGAAGGTGATGCCGAAGAAGGGGTAGAGCACGCCCGCGGCGAGGGGGATGAGGGCCGAGTTGTAGGCAAACGCCCAGAAGAGGTTCTGCTTGATCCGGCCCATCACCTTCCGGGAGAGCTCGATGGCCGCGACGGCGTCGGTGAGGTCGTCGCGGATGAGGACGATATCGGCGCTCTCGAGGGCGACGTCGGTCCCGCTCCCGAT
>MPOY01000356.1 GCA_001896715.1 Methanoculleus sp. EBM-46 | reverse complement strand
GGTAGGGGCCGCGTCAACCGGCCCGTGCGAATAAGGACGACCTTTGAACCGTCAACCTTCGCACCCATTAAATTGCTGCCCTGTGCCCCGCAAGGGGCCGGCCCCGGCAGCAAGCCCCACCCAAAAGGCGCGGGGTAGTTGACATGCTCCGAGTGCAGGAGTGATGAGGTGGGTTAGGGTTCGACCCGCTTCAACCAGGCTTCCCTCCAGAAGAGCAGGCAGGATCTGTCACAATTATTGTGCCTCTTCCCATCGCAGTATACTCCCTCCAGGAAGACCGTAGGACTTTTCAACTTTCTCACCTCCCCATCGGTTTCAAGGGTTATTGAGCGCACCTTCTTGAACACATGGTATTTTTTCTCACAAAAGTCTTCCATCTCTGGCATAAAGAGCAGGCCCTTGTATTTCCCCTCTCCGTCAAGCGTGGAGTATATCTCATCTAACGATCGGACCTGGACTAATTCACCGGGTTGCAGATCAAGCACTTCATCCACAGACATAACCCCCCTTTGAGCCATTTTTAGTTGATTCGTATCACGAGTGCCATCATCGGCAGGCGAGATCATCAGCTGAATCTGGCGCCACAATGATACGGTATAGGGGATCCGCTTGATGATAGGTATCAAAGGGGCCTTGATAGAATCATTCCAGGTCCTCTGCACGAGGTATCCATACGACGGTCGCGTAAATTCACATACCTCCCGGGCCATGAATGTACAGGGTATTATGTGCTTCTCCTCCATACTTCCCTCTCCCTTATCCACCACTAAACCGGATCTCATACACCTCTGACCGGCATTCGCGCATTCCAATGTTCCTCCTGTAATTATCAGGAGCTCTGCCGGGACGTTTCATGCAGTGTCCCGGGAAAGGTATAGGGTCGGCCACACTCTTTCCCTCTCACCCGATCGGGCAAACCGGTAGAGACCCTGGACAGGCCGGGTTCAGGATGTCATAATACATAAACCATTTGCTGCAGGCACCGAAGAGATCGCATGATCCCGCTCCGCCCGGATAGTATCCACCTGGATAGTGCAGCAACCCACAGAGGGGAGATGCGGGGAGATCCAGACCCCGGTTCCATGCGGTGCCCCTCACCGGTGTTCGGGGCGACCCTGGTGTTGCCCGGAAAGGAGGATAAAACCATCCGTTACTGATAAGAACCGCAGTGTATCGAGCCGGAAGTTACATTACATCAGGGGAAAGTAGTAAGCCATCATGGGCTACTCCATACAAGAGCTGTCGGAGGAGAATGCAGGAGATTGGGACGAATTTAACAACCGGTGCCCGGAAGGAACGTTTTACCATACTGTAAAATGGAAAAACCTGCTCGAGAATACACTCAACATCGATCTCAAGTACTGGATCATCTGGAAAGGGCAGAAAATGGTCGGGATACTCCCCTTCATGAATCGCCCATTAGTATTCCTGAAAGGGCTTGAGCCTATACCTCATTCAGAGTTCAATAACATCTTGCTGAAGGATGATCTCGATCTCCGGGACCTGGATAAGGTTCTCACCCTGTTCGCATCAAAGTACTCATTTCTCTCCCTGAATATGGATAGTAAGTTATTATGGGACCACATGGGATACAACCACCATTCCTCTGAGAATACAGGGAATATGGTGCTGGATTTACGGCAAAATCCGCCGGATAAGATCTGGGAAGATTTCACCGCCAGAAAAGGGCAGAGGAGATTTATCCGCAGGTTCGGTGAGAAGGGGTTTTGGATTCGCGAGATCCACGAGCAGGAGGACATGAAAACATTTTACAGGTATTATGCTGAAAACCTCGCACGCATAAACGGAGATATCCTGCCGCTTGCCTTCTTTCAGAGTCTGCTAGAAGCATATTCACAGAATGGGATGCGGGTGACGTTGTTATCGAAAGAGGATATATGCGCCGGAGGACTGCTCACCTTTGTCCATCCTGCCAGCAAAACGGTATACTTCGAATATCTTTCCCTGAACCGAGGTCTCCCCAATACGTACCATCCTACTTATCCTCTCTTCTGGGAGGGGCTTAACTGGGCGTGGGATAACGGATATCAGAAGGTCTCCTTTGGCCGGCAAAGATTTGACCCCAAAAGCGCCCGTTTTCAGATAAAAGCTGGTTTTGGGGCAAAATATGTGCCTATCTACTCAAATATCGTTCTGTTTTCGAAAACAGCCTCGATGTTCTATCGGTTCAAAAGAATATGCCGTGGGAGATCAGCATCGGCGGGCTGAGATAGAGATCGATGGCCGAACCGGGAGTGCGGCGATAAGATATTCTATTCTATCCTGTCTCTTCCGGGAAATGAGGCGGGGAAAAGCATAATATCCCCTGCTCTAAGTATGCGGAGAAGATAATTGCAGAGAATAGACCTGCTCAAGCAGGATAACGAGATCTGGGAGTTGTTTACCAGAAAGGAAGAGTATGATAACCATAGCCGTGACCACCATGATCGGTTCCTCTATTCCATGAGTCGTCACGGTGACATATCTTTGCCCCGGGCATCAGGCGTGCTGATAGAGAAGGGTTATTCCTGTGAATATCCGGAAACCCGGCCTTTTGCGATCTGCCTGACGCACGATATCGATACGGTGTACCGACCCCTCCGTTCCAAAATTCTGGATATCCTATGTGCATTGAAGAGTGGTGATCTCACTCAGGCCGGTTATATTGCTCCCCAACTGTGCTCGAAGAAGCGCCCGGAGTGGAACTTCAGCGAGATCGTTGATCTTGAGGCATCCTATGGCGCATGTTCCAGTTTCTATTTCCTGGCCCTTGAAGAGGGGGACAGGGATTACGCGTACGCGATCGAGGATCTGGAGCAGGATATGGGCACGCTTCTGGATAGGGGGTGGGATATCGGCCTGCATGGAGGGTGTGAGGCCTATCGCGACTCCGAACAGTTGCAGAGAGAAAAACGATACCTGGAGAGAATCCTGAACCGGACGGTAGATGGATATCGAAATCATTTTCTCAAGTTCCGAGTTCCGGATACCTGGGAGCTGCTGGAACAGGCGGGATTCCGCTACGATACCACCCTCGGGTATCCGGACTCCATCGGGTTTCGGAATGGGATGTGCCACCCATTCCAGCCGTTCAACATACATACCAACCGGGAGATGGAGATCCTGGAGATTCCGCTCGCAGTGATGGATCGGACACTGTTCTCCTACATGCAATTGAATATGGAGCAGGCCTGGGCCCGGATGGAACGCATCCTTGAGGCGGTCGAACGCTACAACGGTGTGATTACCATTCTCTGGCACAACGTGTTCATGACCGGTGCGCCACTCCGGATCTACCGGAAGATACTGGAGTACGGCTGTGAGAAGGGTGCCTGGATGACAAGCTGCCGCGAGATTGAAGCGTGGTGGCGGAAGGGCGGCATGCAGCCCCCTTGAATCTGCAACGCGTCCGGCATCGAGATCTCCGGGTGTTTCCCGGCGGATAACCCGGAACAGGTCCCCTGACTGACCCCCGGACAACGTCCGCCAATCCCGCTCTGCAGTAAAACACTGCCCGGGACCGGACATGTGCCTATCCACTCTGTGCTGGTCCTCTCTTCAAAGCCGGCACTGGCGTTTTGCCGGATAAAGAAGATGCTCACGGGGAGCCGAAACACTTAACCGTGGGTACCCCCCATGCGAGCCGGGCGGTTCGCCGTATGGCACGACTGGATGTAAGGAGGCTCGAGGGCGACGAGTTTCATGCGTGGGATGCGCTGGCCGCCGGCTCGGCACAGGGGACTGTCTTTCATTCGAGTGACTGGCTGGTTAAGAATGCATCCCTGCAGGACCAGGACCTGATTCTGCTGGGGTGCTACGACAGTGAAGAGTTGATCGGGGGTTGTCCCCTCTTCCTGTCACGCCCTTACAACCTTCTCGGGCTGGCTATCTCAACCGCGGCCCTGACCCCCTACGGTGGGGTGATGATGACCGAGAGCGAGCGTGCAAAACAGAGGGCGAGGGAGATGTACGCAGACCGGGTCATCACCGCGCTTCACGAGTATATCCTTCGGCAGGGATTCGATTACGTGAGCCTGGTAAACTCCCCGGGCCTTACCGATATTCGGGCGTTTACCAGAAGGGGATGGAGCCCGGCGATCTACTATACTCATATACTCCGGTTGCATGACGATATCCTTAAGACCGTCTCAAAAGACGTGCGGCAGAATATTCGCAAGGCCCGAAAACAGGGTATCAGTTCAACCGAGAGATTTGATCCCGGCATCTTCTGGGATCTTACCGTGCGCACATTTTCAAAACAGGGTAAACAACCCCCGGTCTCCGAGAGGCATCTTACAGGCATACTGGCCATGATCCGGGAGAAGGGGATCGGATCGATGCGGATTGCCAGCACATCCTCCGGAGAGATAGCCGCTGCCGAAGTCATCCTCTGGGATGAGAAGATGGCACACAGCTGGTCCGCTGTAGCGGCCCCGGAACACCTCTCTACCGGAGCGGTCTCGCTCCTCTGCTATGACATCTTTACCTCGCTCAAAGAGCGAGATTTCAGAGCAATCAATCTGATGACGGGAAACATCCCCCGCCTGAGTGCATTCACCTCCGGATTCAACCCCGGGCTTGTTCCCTACTACGGCGTAGACTATTCCCGGTTCAGGTACCGTATCTTCAAACGGCTGCAACAGTACGTCTACCGGGATGCTTCTCCTGGATAGTTACCGTGCCGTCGCGGCCGATCGGCTGACGTTACTGCGGATAAGGGTATCCATCGGTTCCCGTCAGTTCCAGTATCGGAACAGGCTTAGCCGCTTGATCAGGTCGATGTGCTCCGGTCGAAAGAATCCTATAGCGAGTTCCTTGATCTCTCTCTGGATCAGGGCATCGGTGAAGAATATCGTGAGATAATAGACGATCGCGGTTATTCCTGCAATCCCGAGCAGGAATAGGAATGCGAGTCCCATATACACCCCGAAGATGAGGGGGAGGGATACGATAATGCTCAGGAGCAGGTGTCGGGCCAGGCTCTCGGCGCTGCCCCGGTATCCGGCCCCGGATGCCTTTATGAGATACATGCTCTTGGAACCCCATATCAGCATCCCGCAGATGGAGAAGAGAGCAAGCGTGAAGATGGGATCTCCGCTGGTCCCGCCGATGAAGAAGATGAGCGCCCATGTACACAGGGTCACACTCTCGAAGAATAAATACGCCTTCTGTCTTTCCATGACACCGAACAGGGATGAAATAGGTGAGATGATAAAGACGGCAAAGAGCCACGGGGCAAGTATCCGTGCGTACGTGCCGGCGATGAGCCAGTTTGCACCGAAGATAAAGGTAAAAAGACCCTCGGAAAGGACGATGAAAATGACGAAAGGGAAGATGCTGATAGAGATGAGACGTGTGTGGATCTCCTGGACGACGGTCTGCACACCTCCTGTAAGATTCATCTCCTCGCTCGCTTTCTGAAAGAACACCTGCGAAACGGCCGTCCCCACCATCATCATAGGCACTCTCACCGCCATCATAGCGAGGGCGTAGTACCCGAGAATGGTGGAGCTGAAGAAGAGACCGAGCATGAAGGCAGGTAGCTCCCAGGACATACTGTTTGCAAGACTTGCGGCGGTTCCAAAGAGGGAGAATTCCCTGTACCGGATAGCGAGATCTTTCATGCGTTGCACGGTGACGGCCTTTAAGAGTCCAATATCCTCCTTTAATCCCCGGAACATAAAGAAATTGGCGAGAGCCAGCCCCATCACCGAACCGAGAATGAGCCCGAGCGGGGATGCCGTCATCAACCCGCCCCCGATCTGGAACATCCTGGTTGAGATCGAACTCACCACGATGCTTCTTGAGAGCACCCCATACTTCACTTTCCGGGAGAGCCATTCGTTCAGGATCAGCGAAAATCCGCTGAGGATGACAAAGACCGGCAGCCATATGAGATAGTCGGCGATGGCTGCCGTTGTAAAGATCTCCCCGATCCTATCAGCAAACCCGACAACAACAGCGCCGGTGGCGACGGAGATGCCCGTTACACACATGATAGAGAGTACAAAGATATTTATGGAATCTTCATCCTTTTCAGGCAACATAACGGCGAGATTGTAAGAGAGCGAGGAGACGATCACGATCACCGTTGCGATGGAGAGAAAGAGCTGTAAAACCCCAAGGCATTCCGGAGAGTAGATACGGGTGACCACCGGGATGAGAGTGATGCCGGCTACCTGAGCAAGCATGGTACCCGTCGCCAGTTTAAAGACATTGCTGAAGAAGCCCGGCATGAGTTCTCCCCCACCTACACCCGGGAACCGTGATATATGTTGTGCTTGACCACCGGCAGGATATGGGGTATGAACGGTGTCCAGCCGGCAGATCCCTCTATCCCGGCCACGGGAGACCCCCTATGTCGGGAAACGAACACCCAAACGCCAGTCATCCCGAACGGCAGACCTCGCCCCCGGACCTGCTCAGGCCGGCGCAGGTATTATACGTGATATGGGCAAGTCTGAATAGATCCGGCAATGCGTAAAAAGGATATAGCGTCGGTCGTTCTCATGGTCTGGATGCTCGCCATGAGTAACCTCATGGGCATACTCTACGGCCCGGACTTGAGGTTTTTCATAGCCGTTGCGCTCATGGGGTTCTTCATCGTTGCCTACACCATGCGCCCGATCTTCTCAAGGCCGGACTACATCCGCAACATAGATCGCATGACGGTAGCCGGTGCAGCGCTCTTTGGCCTGATCATCTACCTGAGAATGCTGGAGTTGATCGGATACTGGAGCTGAGCAGGTAAGGGGTATTCCGTACTCCAGACTCTATCCGAATGATGGTCATGAAGATAAAAGAATACAATCACTACAGGGCCGGCGCATACCTCCTCACCGGCTTTGCACCCCTGCTCATTCTTGCGGCCCTGCTCACGGATCCCCGGGGGTACCTGCAAAGCCCCTTTCTCATGCTGAGCGCGACCTGTTTTATCGGGGGAATCCTCCTCTTTGCGCTCGGGGGAGGTGATTCCGTAGATACGCGGCTGGCAAGCCGGCTCTCCATGCAGGGCATCCTCGCTCTGGGCGATATCATCCTTGATCTGGGTGGCGACGGGGCCGCGATCTTTCTTCCGCCGTCGTTCTCCGGCGGAAGAGTGATGCAATTCATTCCAATCCGGTCCACCTGCAGATCCTATCAGGCGGACGGAGGAGGATTCACGCACCACAGCGGGAGTGTAGGGACCCTGAACCCGCCCCTTGCGGCCACCATCCTTGACGACCTGAAACGCGACAACGACCTCATCCTTCCCCGTGAGTATAGCCTGCTGATGGGAGCGATCCGCGAGGTGTGCGAGGACCTCCTCTCGGTCACCGGTCGGGTTGAGGTAAGGAGGAAAGGCGATACGGTAACGCTCGACCTGCACAACTATCTGCTCCTCTCGGCCTGTACCCATCGCAGGGAGGTATCCCCCGCATCCTGCACGCTCTGCCCCTGCTCGATCTGCAGCCTGATCGCATGCATGATCGCCGAGGGTCTCGGGTGTGAGGTCAGCCTGAGCCAGGTGGCCCTGGATGAGACAGCCCGGCCACCCCTCATGAGAGTTCATTATACCCTCATGGAGGGGGCAGGGATACCGGACTGAAGGGGCGAGCTGTCCGGGTTTGGGGGAGAGGGAACCGGGCGCCGCCCGGGCGACCGGGATGAAGATAACTCCAGTGTGGGCAATGGATGCGCGACGGCAACCCCGGAAGCGCAGCTCCCACCGTATTCATGCTTCGCTGATATGGCGTTTCATCATCGATACAAGGAAGTTCAGGACCAATCCCGACGAGATCAGCAAAAGTCCGAGTATGAGCGCAGTTATCCCGAAGATAACTGCAACGTAGTGGATCTGGCCTGTTCGGAAGAACACGGAGAACGTATAGATCTCAAGGCCGATCCCGAACAACGCAATAATCCCCCCCGGGATGCCAAAGATGAGCAATGGTCGCCGATGGCCGATAACCTCCACGATCCGGGCGAGCACCCCGAAACCATGGGAGATCGGGTTCTTCTTGTGCTTGTGGGGGACATCGTAGGTGACGGTGATCGGGACCTCTGTCACCTTGAGGTCCAGAGGGGCGAGGTAGGCGATCATATCGGACTCGATGTTGTAGCCTTCTGACGCGAACGTCAGGTTTTCAAGAGCCCGGCGGGAGAGCGCCCGAAAACCCGACTGGGAATCGGTTGTCACGAAGTTGCCGCCGTCAGCCGAGAGGTTTGTGAACCGGGTAAGCACCAGCTGGCCGGCCCGGCGATAAACAGGAATACCCGCTCCGGTCTCCAGAAATCGCGATCCGATAACCAGATCCGCCTCTCCCGCAAGAACCGGGGCCACCACGATCGGGATCTCGTCGGGATCGTGTTGCCCATCGCCATCGAGCATCACGACGGTATCGTACTCGAGATCCCGCGCCCGGGCAAACCCGGCCATCATCGCCCTTGCCTTACCACCATTCTTCTTAAGCTGGATGACGTCGGCGCCGGCAAGCCGGGCGATCGCGGCGGTCCGGTCTGCCGAACCGTCATCGACGACGATGACCCGGTCGGTATGCCGCTTTGCCTGGAGGACGACGGAACCGATGACGAGGCCCTCGTTGTAGGCGGGGACAACGACGGCAAACGAACCTGCACGGAGCTCCCCGGTTGCCCGGTCTGCCATTCCGGAGCTCAACCCACTCCGGGGCGTGACCGATGAGCGGTGATTGTCTCCCGTGATGCCGGTTCCATTCCCCGATGCGTCGGGAGAAGGCAGGGAGTAACCCTGTCGACTCCAACTTCCACTTGCTACGGCAGAGGTAGTATCAGGACTCTCAGCCGGTGCCCGCCAGTGCGTGGGGGTTACATGACAACCGGCAGTCGAGGTGCAGGCCATCTCCGGGGTGCTGCCGGTGAAAGCGGGTGCCCGGTGAGATAGGGAGCAGGAAGGCCTGCTCCGGATGGTGATCTCTCTCCAGCAAGCAGAGATTCTGGCTATGAAAGGAAATGGTGAGCCAGATCGACGCATTTTACCTACCTCTCAGTTGAGCGCCTGCGGTGTAATGCCAGATCCCTCCTTCTTGCGGTCGGGGCCATCCGGACTGCAGGCCTGTGCAGTGATATAGAGAATCTGCCTGTTTCATCACATCGCCCGGGCACTGTGCCATACTGTTCCTGGTATAAATATTTTGCCGATAACAACCGTATACCGGGCATGCATTCTCCTCCCTGATCCGGCCCGGGAAGCGGAGCACCTCACGTTGACCGGGGATCGGGCATCGGGATTCGGAACAGAGTGGGGGATATGTTCTTCGTGCCCCTTCCGACCACCTGGAGGGCGTTCACTCTTATTCCCCGGCGCCTCTGGCCGACGAAACCCATCCATCGAGGACGGACGTCTGCTGTTTCGTCTGTTTCGGTTCGACCGAGATTCAAGACCGGCGAACGGCGACCGCGAACGCCCTCCTGCCTCGTACCCCGGGCATGGTCATCGTGCAGGAGGTTATAGCCGATAGGGCTCGTCCCTCCCGCTCGTACAGGGGGTGTACGGTTTGGTCCGGGTTCTCTCAAACGCTGTTCATCCGTATCCGACCGCCTCCGCGATCATCTTCTTTATGGTGGCGATGGGTGACCGCTACTCCGTCTTTGCATCGTGAGGCACGAATTACCCTGCTGCTTCCCGAACCATTACCCTTATATTTCCCCCTCCGTATTATAGTCCAAAACGCAACCTGTCTTTCATGGTTGCGTCCACTCATGCGGTGCCGGGCACACTCTCCGGGATGGAGGGGATGGGCTCAGCGACACACCGGATCTCAGGGAGACTGTCATGGACTCGATCAGGATTGCAATTGTGGGCATCGGGAACTGTGCCAGTTCGCTGCTCCAGGGTATCGAATACTACCGGGGGAGAGGCAAGGTCGATGCAGTCGGTCTGATGCACCAGGACATCTGTGGCTATCGGCCGTCGGATATCAGCGTGGCCGCAGCCTTCGATATCGATGCAAGGAAGGTCGGAAAAGATGTTGCGGAAGCGATATTCTCCCCGCCGAACTGCACCACCGCCTTCTGCCCCGGCGTACCGGAGACCGGTGTGACCGTCCGGATGGGGCGGGTGCTCGACGGCTTTCCCGAACACATGCGGGACTACAGAGAGGAGACCCGGTTCGTTCTCGCCGACGAGGAGGAACCGTCGCGCGAGGAGATCGTCCGGGCGCTTGAGGATTCGGGCGCCGAGATGCTGCTCAACTACCTCCCCGTAGGGTCGGAAGAGGCCGCACGCTTCTATGCCGGGTGTGCGCTGGAAGCGGGTATCGGTTTCATCAACAACATGCCGGTCTTCATCGCGAGCGATCCTGCCTGGGCGGAGAGGTTTCGCGCGCGGGGCATCCCGGTCATCGGCGACGACGTCAAGGCCCAGCTCGGCGCGACGATCACCCACCGGGCCCTCGTCGACCTCTTCCGGCGGCGCGGGGTGAGACTCGACCGGACCTACCAGTTGAACACCGGCGGGAATACGGACTTTTTAACCATGTTAAACCGGGACCGCCTCGCCTCGAAGAGGACCTCGAAGACCGAGGCGGTGCAGTCGGTCCTCGATGCACCCCTGGACGACGAGGACATCCACATCGGCCCGAGCGACTACGTCTGCTGGCAGAAGGACAACAAAGTCTGCTTCCTCCGGATGGAGGGGAGGCTCTTTGGAGATGTCCCCATGCAGATCGATCTTCGCCTCTCCGTCGAGGATTCCCCGAACTCTGCGGGGATCGTCATCGATGCCGTCCGGTGCTGCAGGGTCGCCCTCGATCGGGGTATCGGCGGCCCACTCGTATCCCCGTCCGCCTACTTCATGAAGCATCCCCCGGTGCAGATCAGGGACGACGACGCCTTTCGCATGACCGAAGAGTTCATCCGGGGCATCCGGAACGACTGAAGGCCGGGCGCATCACTCGATGAGGACGAGCCCTATCGACGTGATGTTGCCGTGGACGATCTTGCCGTACTCGAGATCCTTACAGGGTATGATGTGCAGGTCCCATCCGGCCTTCCGGGCAGTGGCAAAGACGTCGATCCCGGCCCCCTCCATCGTCGGGCGGACGAGGTCCATGTGCCGGCAGAGCCTTCGGATGCTCTCGTCGACGACGCCTTCGTGCTCTTCGGCGACGCAGTGCTGGTGCTCGCAGTATATGCAGGGGTATGCCCCGAACCCGAACGCCTTCGGGAAATCGTCGTAGAAGGCTGTCTTCTCGAGGAGGTGCACCGTCGAGCTCACCCAGAGGATGAGGTCGCGGAGGAACGGATGGAAGTCAAGCGGTATATCGTCGGGTTTCAGGTCGGGATGGCCGGGGATGCCTTCGAACCGGAGGAGGATGCCGGTGCTGTACTCGGCGAGCAGTCGCCGGGTCTCGGTGGGGGTCGGGGCATACGGGGGACAGGACATATGTTTCCCATAGCCCTTGCACCCGAACCGGCACTTGAACCGCACCCACTCCGCGACGACCACGTCGTGGGCGGCTATCTGGCGCGCGTCCGCGCCGCGCTCCCGGGCAAGGGAGGTGAGTCTCTCGATCTCATGCGCAAGTTCGCTTTTCACTGCACGTTCCCTCAGTGAGGATATCTACCGCATCCAGGTATTTATCCTGTGGGGTGAAGGGGGCGAACGCCTGCGGGCCTCACCGCTCTATCACGGTCGCCTTCCAGGCCCCGCGCCGGGTACGTCGAGGGAGGAGGACCATGGAGAAGAGCGTCGCATACATGGGCCTCTCCGGGTATCCCCCGCCCCGTTGAGAGCAAACCCGAGGACGATTGCAACAGCGATGAGGACGTAGAACGGCGCGACCGTCTGCAGGCACGAGACGCCGATCGCTGTACTCTCACCACTACTGTTATGAGGCCTCAAAAGAGGTTACCCTCGGTCAGGTTGATCATGCGGTTAACTTATCTTTGTAGGATTCCAGTACCTGGATGACAAAGCGCTGGTGCTCTTCCAGTGCCTGCTCGTCATCGGGGGAGGTCTCGATACCGACGGCGTAGAGCAGGATCAGCGCGTTGTCAAGGTCGAGTGCTGCAGGGCTCTCAATCTGGTCGGGGCGGAGGCGGATGGCGAGAGCGTCATAGTCCTCCTTCATGAAGGTATGCTCCGGGCTTGTTATCACGCGGGATTCGGCAAAGCCGCCGGCACGCTCCCTGAGGATCAGGAGCGCCCGCTCCAGCGTTCCGGGATGCGGGGCGATCGTGTCGAGTCGAGCAAGCGCCTCCGCGATCTTCCCGGCCGCATTCCCGTAGAGCTCGAACTTATACGTCAACAGGGCCTGCGCGACAAGGTGCCCGGTCTCCTCATCGATCGGGGCGAGGAGTGGTTCTATCCGGGCGATATACTCGTTCAGCATCTGCTTCATTGTCTTCTTCTCTTGTTTTGGTGCATTAAACAACTTCTCCAGCCGTACAGCAAGAAGGGTGATCGTCGCCGCGTAGAACGCCTGCACGATCACGCCCGAACTGATATCGTTTGGCACAATGAAGATAAGGACTGCATAGAGCGGCACAAAGAGCGAGACGATATCCCTGCGCGGTTTGAGGTATGCCTGGTAGAAAAGGATGAATGAGGCGATCACGCATCCTGCAATACCCGCCAGGGCTGCGTAGGGAAACCCGGCAGACATCAGGAGCAACTCGATCCCGATCCCTCCGAACGCGATTGCGGGGACCGCCATCCAGAGGCGCGACCGGGACCCGGGTGGGGTCGTGTTTGTCTTCATCTTCATATAGGCAGGAGACCCCGGCCTTCAGGCCGGGGAGGAATGCCGTCTGCCTGTCCCGGCATACCATTGTGTTCTCCACGCGATTCGGGT
>MPOY01000617.1 GCA_001896715.1 Methanoculleus sp. EBM-46 | reverse complement strand
TTAAAGGCATCAAAGGCACGAGATATATCGATGCATTAATCCCGATGTGAACCTACAGGTAATTTCAGATAACACTGTCCCCTGCAGACGGATGGAGTGATCCGGCAGCTCGCCTGAGGCGGCGAGAGTTCCGGCTCTCTTCTTCGGTCTATGGAGGATTATACGACCGGAGGGATCAGCCATGCTGCGACTGGAGGATATCAGGAAGGATGCGGTCGTCAACGGTATCGAGCCCGGCCAGGTCGTACGTATCGTCACGACCGAACCTGTCGGTGAGAACTCTCTGACGGTCTATTACCGAACCGTCGAGGGGCAGGTGAAGGAACAGATGTTCTTTCGCCCCGGTGATCTCTCCCTCACAGAAACCGGGCGCGGAAAGGCCGGACAACGATCGGGGTCTCGCACAACAAGACCCACTACGAGCTCGACCTGGCGGAGAAGTTCATGCTCGCGATGATGCTGATGAACGATGAGGGGTACGAAGGGCTCGCCCGCGAGCCAGACCGGGCAGTGATGGGCGTGAACCTGGACCTTGAGGTACTATAGCATAACCTCCCGGCTCGGCATCCATCCGGTCATCGAGATCCATGAGCTCGAGGGGAAATCCATCGTCACCGTCGCAGTCGAACGGAACCGTGTTCCGGTCGCTTTTGACGGGCGATACTACACCCGCATCGGCGACACGACCCGCGAGATGCTCCCCGATGAGCTCAGGGAGTACTTCCAGCAGAGCATTGAGTGGGACAGTGTCACCGGGCCGTACTCGTTCGACGAGATCGATGAGGAGGCGGTGAAACGTTTCCTCGCACGGGCAAACGCGGCAGGTCGACTCACTTCCGTCGATTCCGCCGAATCGGTCGCGGCGGTTCTTTCTCGCCTCGGGCTTTCCCGGAACGGGGGGATCAGCAACGCGGCCATTGCCCTCTTCGGCAGGGATCCGCAACAGTACTTCCAGAACTGCATCCTCAGGATCGGGCGATTCAAGCGGGCGGATATCATCATCGGCGACCACGAGATCAGGGGAAATCTCTTCCAGCAGTTCGAGGAGGGCGAGCGGGTCATCAAGCAGTACCTGGGCGTCAGGTATGACATATCGGAGGAGGCGATGCGGGAGTCCTTCCGGAGGAGAGAGATATGGGATTGTCCGCTTCCGGCGATCCGGGAGGCGCTCCTCAATGCCCTTATCCACCGCGACTACTTCAACAACACAGTCCAGACACAGGTCAGGATCTTCGATGACTATATCCGCTTCCACAATCCCGGCCATCTCCCTGAAGGCGTCACCGTCGAGATGATCATACGGGAGCATTACTCTCATCACCGCAATCCGAAGATCGCCGATATCTTCTACCGCGCCGGGCTCATCGAGCGCTACGGATCCGGGATTGAGCGGATCATCACGGCCTTCCGTGATGCCAGTATGCCGGCCCCCACGTTCGCGAGCACCCCGCTCGGGTTCACCCTGACGATGCGGATGGATACGCTGAACGAGAATTATCTTCGGGAGATGGAGTTGAATGACCGGCAGATCCGTGCGGTGGAACGGATCAAGATCGAGGGGAGCATTACGAGTGGTGTCTATCAAGTCTTGAGTATCAGATCCCCGCACACGGGAGCGAAGAACCTTTAATTTTCTCGACAGGAATAATGTTCCATGGGGTGGGGGCAATGCCGATAGAAATCAGCGGAAGACTGATCGATGACATGACAATCCAGTTCGACCGACCCCTGAAACCCGGGGAAGAGAGAGTGGTGGTCAGGTTGAGGGAACACCCTGGAAAAAGGATAAAACTCTATGCTCCCGAGGAATACATCCTGAAGTTAGCTGAGAATGATCTTGAAGAGTTGTAGTGATGGGTATCCGTATCTGGAAGATTCCGGAGAGACCCCCTTCACCCTCAAAAGACTGATACGGGGTGAGCGTCATACTAACCAGTATAGATACTGGCGGGCAGAATGGCAGGATGCACATTAACCAGGACGGCACGGGAGACTATCGTCGCGATACTCACCAGAAACGATGCCGAGTGGATCGCAATCTTCGGCTCCTATGCGCGGAGATCCGCCGACCCGACGAGTGATATCGATATCCTGGTCAGGTTCTCCCGCAAAAAAAGCCTCTTTCAGCTCGTCCGGATCGAGGACGAACTTGCCCGGGCTTTGTGCATGAAGGTGGACCTCGTCACCGAGAACGCCGTGAGCCCCTACCTTGCCGATGCAATCTACCGTGATGCCGTGATGATCTATGATGCCGGAGGACCCCGCTTATCTCCACCACATCCTTGATGCCATACTGAGCATCGAGGAGTTTTCCGAAGGCATCGAATCGGCGGAGGATCTCCGGAACCGCCGGCTGGAGCGCGCCGGGATCGAGCGCATGCTGACCATCATCGGCGAGGCGGCAAAGATGGTATCGTTGGAGTTACGCGCCGAGCACCCGGAGATCCCCTGGAGAGAGACTGCGGGGATGCGGGATAGGATCGTCCATCATTACTTTGGCGTGGATTACGAAGCGGTGTTTCTGACTTTGCGCGATGATCTTCCAGTCCTCAAGCGGGAAATCCAGTTGGTTCTTAACGAAACCGACCGTTAGTTACGCCGTTTTGCACCCCGCTGGCGTCGCCCGCCACGACCGACCGGGAGATCAACCGGATCGTGTATGAGTTGTACGGGCTCGCGGAGGGGCTCGCGGTCGTGGGTGGGCCGGCATTCCAGGCCGCCCGAACCCGCTGGCAGTCTTTATCCCGCAACGGGGGATTCCTCCCCCGGGGCGCACCCTCAGCCGGAAACCGTCCCGGCCATATCCCGGAGGCGCTGCAGAATCCGGTCTTTGTTCCCCGGCAGGTTTGAGAACTGTTTATCGCAGACATCGCTGAACTTCGCGAGGGCCTTACGGTTGACCTCTTCCTGGTCTTCGAATATGCCGACCGAGACGAAGGGCCGCCCCCACTTCTCGAACTGCAGTATGTTTATCGTCGCGTCACGGGCCCGGTCGTCGTTCGTGAGAGCAAAGATGTAGATCGGCTTCTGCATGCCGTTGATCCTGCAGTCAACGGAGTATTTCCCTTCCGGGTCGTGCTCGGGGTCATGCCAGTCAAATACTCTACGCTCCTCCGGGACAGCCTCCTCGATGAGGCCACGGAGATCCTCCAGAAACGTGGAGTAAACACGCGATCTCGACAAATACGTAAGATCCGATATCCGGATCAGCGCCTGAATGAAACTCCAGAGGGCATCCCCGAACCGGTCGTCCGTGATGCGAATAGCGAGCTCACCCCGATTGTTCTCCAGTCCGAACCGGGACAGCGCGCTCGCGATCGCTTTCTGGTGAGTTCCCCGCTCGAACCCCTTTGCATCGATCGAGTAAGTCAGGTGCATGAGGGTATGCCCCTCATCCGTCAGCGTCCAGACGCCGTCCTCACTCCAACCCGCGGTCAGGTAGCGCTCTGTTGCAATATGGGTGTGGAAATCATAAAACTTCTCCTGTTCAAGTTTGTTCGTATGTTCGTGACTTTTCCCATTGGTTCACACATGTTATCGAGCCTCGTCTCCTCCCCCTGATAGAGCAGTACATTGAGCAACCCGTCTGAGGATGTAGCATTATGGGTGGAATGAGCATCCTCCGGAGTGTTCGCTCTGTCCCGGGAGTAACTCCACATACGGAGAAGAACCCCGGGGGATGACCGGTGCCCGGCCCCGCGATTGTATCGACGATCTCCAGACGCAAAGATTGATAGGACATCCCATCGATCACCTGTATACCACCAGTGAGGATGCTTATGACCGGTATCGAAGCAGACGTCAGGGAGATCAAGGAGAGCATCAGGGAGCTCACCGAGAAGATCGATCTCCTCCTTGATGAGCGTGAGAGCATGGCGATGATGAAACTCTCCGAACAGTCACTCTCGGCCTTCCTCTCCGATGAACCCGACCTCTATACCATCAGAGATGCCAGGATCGTGTATTGATGAAAGGAACGGTTGTTCTGGTACCATTCCCTGATCCTCGATCTCACCGCAACCAAACTCCGCCCTGCACTTGTCCTCTATGAGGGCGACCGTGACATTATTCTTGCCTTCATCTCGTCAAAGACCCCTGCCGGAGCGGAGTCGGCAGGGGTTATGGTGACGACTTCCCACGCAGGTTTTTGGAAAAGCGGTCTCAAAGTCGATTCGGTTATCCAGCTCGACAAGATTGCAACGGTCTTAAAAGACCTGATG
>MPOY01000458.1 GCA_001896715.1 Methanoculleus sp. EBM-46 | reverse complement strand
GGGTTCCTCGTCCGGACGGAGAAGGAGAGTGTCCGGGCCGGCGTCCTCGTCATAGCCACCGGGGGCGCCTCCTATCCCGCCACCGGTTCTACCGGGGACGGTTACGCCTTTGCCCGGGCCCTCGGGCAACCCGTCACGGAGGTTGCCCCGGCGCTTACCCCGGTCTCCATCGAGGGCTACCCGTTCGCCGACCTTGCCGGGATATCGTTTGAGAGTGCCGCCTTTGCCATACACCGGGGCGGAAGGGTGGTCCGGCGGCACACGGGCGACATCCTGCTGACCCACGCCGGCCTCTCCGGCCCGGGCATACTTGACGCTTCCCGTTTCATCCTCTCGGGCGACGTGCTCCGGGTCACGTTCCTCTGCGGCGCAAACGCGGAAGCGGTGCGAAAAAGGGTCGCCGGCGCGCTCCGGGAGGGCAGGGCCCGGCAGGCAAAGACCATCCTCTGCGACCTCCCCCTCCCGGAGCGGTTCGCCCGGCGGCTGCTCGATATCGCCGGGGTTCCGGCGGGAGCGACATGCGCCCACCTTCCCCGGAAGGCCCGGGATGCGCTTGCCGCATCCGTCGCGGAGTTTCCATTCACCGTGGCACGCCTCGGGGGGTTTCACGAGGCGATGGCGACGCGGGGCGGCATCGCCCTCGACGGGATTGACCCAAAGACGATGGTCTCGCGGGTCGTGCGGAACCTCTACTGCATCGGCGAGGTGCTCGATATCGACGGCGACACCGGGGGCTACAACCTGCAGGCGGCATTCTCCACCGCGGCCCTTGCCGCACGGGATATCGCCGGGCACCCCATATCCCGGTGAACCTGTCGCCCTCCGGGGAGTCGACCTCTTCTCCCTCCCGCCCGGGGGCATATATTCCTTGTTGCGCGCCAGAGCCGATCCCGGCGTATCTACGGTCGCGATAGTTATATTGCGAACCCGCAATACTCGACATCAAATAGCAATCCTATTATACTAATTTATTCATTAAAAAGTATTGAGCAATTATCGTGGTTTGGAGCATTATTCAGGCTATTCTCCTCCTCTCCGCCCTCATCCCGCAGGGACACCTGATCTGCGACGGCGGATGGGGTGGCCCCGAACCGTTCTGTATCGACGATGGGGCCTGGTTCTCTATACCGGAAGAGATCCTCTCTTCCGAGAGTACGGATTCTTCCTGCACCGGGTTCATCGAGCAGGTGGATCGGGCGACGTTTGCACGCGTCGACGGCGTCCCCCGCCTCTTCCCGGTGGGCCTCAACGCGACCCTAACCCGTGGAGCGGGCGACTGCACCGACCTTGCACTCCTCAGGGTGGAGATCCTCCGCCGGAACGGGATCCCCGCCCGGCCGGTCCACGGGATCATGGTCTGGGATGCGGAGACGTTCTGGACCGATGCGCTCCACATGGAGGTCTTCGGGCGAGGCATCGCCGTCCACGACTGGGTCGAGCTTGATGATGGCCAAACGATGGGCGCTTACGAAGGAATTCCCGGCATCCGGTGCGTCAAACTCGGGAACGGGGTCTGCCTCCAACCAGTCTTTGAGGCTCTCGGGTATATGTGAACGGTGCCCCGGGGAAAGTTCAATGCCCCGGGTGCTGAACAGGTAGTATGAGCTTGCTCATCGCATTCCTTGCCCTGATCCTGGTGGTCGTCGTCGCGTTCGTCCTCTACAGGACGGTCAAAAGCGTCACCGGGCTCATCATCAACGCCGTCGTGGGCGTTATCCTGCTCTGGCTTATCAACCTCCTCGGCCTGATGCACCTCGTCGGCCGGCCCGACATCCCCATCAACCTGATCACCGTCCTCATCTGCGCGGTCGGCGGGGTCTTTGGCGTACTGGTAACAGTGGTGCTGCACCTCCTCGGCATATCGCTGACACTGTGAGTGGGCGGGCGGAACCCTCATATCTCCGTCCTCCATACCCTCCGGGTATGCAGGAGTACGGTCCCGGCATCGTCGGCGAGGTCCGGTTTGCCCGCCAGGACGGCGGCTACTACGTGCAGCTCTATGACCGGGGAGGAACCCCCGTCGGCAAGACGGGGCTCTGGAGGAGCGAGGCAAAGGCAAAAGAGGCGGCCCGGAAACTCGCCGCAAAGATAGGCGAGGCTTAATCCCTCACGACGGTTCCGGGTGCGCCTCCGCGTAGCGGACAAGACCGGCGATGCACCGGTTGTACGGCGTCTCGATGCCATGGCGCTCTCCGATGCGCACGACATACCCGTTGAGGAGATCGATCTCCGTCCGGCGCCCCCTCTGGAGGTCGTAGTACATGGAGGGGTAGACCGCGGCGAAGTCGGGCACCTGCACGGTAAAGAGGTGGGCGAGATAGTCGCCGGCGCTCGCCCAGGGGAGGTGCACCCCCTCGGCGCCGGCGACGGCGAATGTCTCGCGGATGAGCCCGGCAACGGTCTCCCTGACGTTTTCATCGGCGGCGGCGCCGACCGGGGCCGCAAGGAGGGCGCAGATCGGGTTCACCGCGATGTTGAGGAGGGCCTTCGCCCATTTTCCCGAACGGATGTCGCCGTCCGCCTCGACCGATATGCCGGCGGACCGGATGATGCCGATCAGCTCATCGAGGGCCCTCTCATCGCCGGACCAGACCCCGAGGCGCATCGGGGCGCTCTCGCTCGCGACCCGGACGTGCCCTGAGCCCACGACCGAGAAGTTCGTCGTCACGGTCCCGCCGATGACAGTGCCGGCGTATCGTGCGATGATCTCCTCGTTCCCGATACCGTTCTGGAGGCTTGCCACGGGTCGATCCCGGAGCTGCCCGGCATACTCTTCGCAGATTGCCCGGGTGTCGGTGCCCTTCGCGGTGATGATGACAAAGTCGACCGCGGGCGGGACTTCATCCGGCCCCGTGACACAGGCGAGCCCTCCATGGGTGGTGTTCCCCCAGATACCCTCCATCACGAGGCCCCGCTCCCGAATCGCACCGGCATGCGCCGGCCGGCATGCTGCGTAGACCGTTGCGACCGAAAGGAGCCTCCCGGCAAGCGAGAGGCCGACGGCTCCTGCGCCGAGTATCAGGACGACCGGGCGTTGTAATGCATCCATTCTCTCAGCCTCTGTTGGATGCGGGAGAAGATAAGGGTGCGGCCGTGCCTGAAAGATATGGTAGCGAACGCTTTTCCTCTCCTGTGCAGAGATGGATCAGTAATGAAGCACGTCACGAAGTCCGACGGCAACCAGCAGCCATTCGACCGGGGGAAGGTGCGGCGGACGCTCCAGAACCTCGGGCTCGGGGCGGAGGATGCCGACCGGATCGCCGACGAGATCGAGGAGTCGGTGCCGGACGGTATGAAGACGGCCGCGATATTCCGGATGATCCGCGCCCGGGCCCGGGCCGTCCGCCCCGCCGTCCGCCACCGGGCGGATCTCCGGAGAGCCCTCACTCTCCTCCGCCCAAAACCCGACTTCGAGGAGTTCGTGCGGGTTCTCCTCCGGGAGCACGGTTACCAGGTCCAGACCGGGTGCGTTCTTGCCGGACGGTGCGGAGAGCACGAGGTGGACGCTATCGCCAGTAAAGACGGTGTAACCATATTCGTCGAGGTGAAGCATCACGCAAACCACCACCGGATGACCGGCCTCGACGAGGGACGGATCGCCCGGGCGATCGTCGAGGACCTCCAGGAGGGGTTCCGGTCCGGGCAGTGCACCGTCTCGATCGATGGCGCCCTGATCGTCTGCAACACCAGGTTCTCGGAGCACGCAAAGCGCTACGCGGCCTGTCGGGGGATCGAGCATATCGGGTGGGATTATCCGGAGGGACAGAACCTGAAGACGATGATCGAGGAGACGCAGTCTTACCCGGTCACCATCGTCAGCGGGATGAGTTCATCGGTCTCCGCCAGGCTCGCGTCCGCCGGGATACTCACGGCAAAACAGGTCGCTTACGGCGACGCGACAACCATCGCCCGGGACACGGCCCTCTCCCTCCCGGAAGTGCTGGTGATCGCCGGCCGGGCGCGCGCGATCCTCGAACGGTGAGGGGATCTCAGGCGGGGTTGCCGAGGACCCGGAGCTGATCTTCCGTCGGGTTGATCAGGACGATCTCGGGCCGGCAGTTGAACCGGAGGCCCACGCCGGCGATGCCTGCGCTCGAGACCCCGCGGGATATGTAGGTCGGCGTCCCGTTCGTCTCAAAGAGGCCGGCGAGCTCGATGACGCCGATGTCGTTTAACTGTGCGACGACCGGGAAGAGGAACTGGCCGCCGTGGGTGTGGCCGGCGAGTATGAGGTCTGCATCCCAGTCGGCCCTGCAGGACGGTTCGTGGATGAGGTAGATCGTGAATGCGTCGGTCGCCGGCACGTCGGGCGGGTCTGCCATCCCGGCCCACCCGTCGTCGACGCCGACGATGACGATCTCGTCTCCCCCGGCATCGACCCGGGCGTAGTCGTTCCGGAGGACGTATACCCCGTTCTCCTCCAGCGTCGCGGCGAGCCCGTCGGCAAATGCGGTGTCGGCAGATCCGTCGTTCAGGGCGGAGACGTCGTACCCGGTAGTGGTGATGTTGGTGGAGGTCCAGACGGCAATTGTCCTCTCAAGGCCCGTCGCGCCGTCGATCCCCACCCGGTAGTCGTGGTTCCCGAGAACGGCGTAGGCCGGTGCATCAAGCGATCCCCATACCCCCTGGTAGGTGAAGTCTTCCTCGTTGCCGGTGGCAAAGTCACCGCCGATCAGGACGAGCGAAGGGTTCAAGCGGTTGACCTCCTGGATCACCTTCTGGATGTGGTCGATGCTGGACGGCCCGACGTGGGGGTCGGTGATATAGACGACACCCTCCGGTGCCCCGTCGATCTCAAGGGTGGTAATATCGACGATCTGCGCTTCCCAGGCCATGTAACCGGTCATGGACGGGAGCATGATGAGCATGAACAACGCCAGATGTCTGGCACTTGGGGTTTTTAAGGTCACTCTATTTTATTTCACCTTCCAAATATTAATAGAGTCCGACGATCCGGGCGAGAGCGGATCAGCGGCTTTTCGCCGAATCCGCCTGGTTATCCATGACATCGGCCGGCTCTGCAACCGAGATCAGTCCGGCGAAGATCCCGGTAAATCGGTCTTCCCTCGCAAGAACGAAAGCGGCGAACCCCGCCACGATCGCCGCCCCGATGAGATCCATGATGAGGTCCCACATGGTATCGGTGTTCCCAAGCTGGAGGCTCGTGCCGAATATCTGGTCGACTGCAAACTCGTAGATCTCCCACAGAGCTCCTGCTGCCAGCGTGGCGATCAGGATGGAGGCGACGACCGCCGGCGTCGTCAGGCGGACGTCTCCGCGGTGCCCGGCAAGGACCATGAGAGAGAAGACGATGAGCGCGACGGTGGCCGATGAGACGAGGTGAGCCAGTTTGTCATAGTAAGCGAGGGCGGCATAGTAGCCCCCGGTATACCCCATAACGTGGAGATAGAGGGAGACGGCGATGAGGAGGTTGACCCCCCAGGGCAGGCAGAAACGCATATTTCTCGTCGCGAAGGACGGCGCCAGCGTCAGGAAGAAGGCGAAAGCTGCCGAGAGCCCGGAGAGGTACTCGCCTCCCATGATGCTTGCGGCTGCGGCGAGGAGGATGAGCCCCTGGATGAAGTAGGTGAGGTACACCCCGCGCGACGAGTCCAGGCATGTCATGGGTACATTGAATAGGGGATGATCCCGGCAATATACATAACCACCCGGGCGGTGGTCTCCGGGAAGAGGGCGGTTATCCCGGACCGGATTTGGGGGACGGCACGGTCGACCGGGGAGGGATCGCCGGCCGTTGCAGCCGCCTCCGCGTGTCCCGGGAGAATGCTTGATAAGCTAGCAGTTGTATAAATAGGACACACGAAGGACCAGATGCTCCGGAACATGGGGTTGATGAACTGACCGATCCTAGCAAGCGCAAACCTGAATCCAATGGAGGAGACGCGGAAGGGGAGATCATCCGCGTGCGCCTGCCGAACAAGAGGAACCGGGAGATGTTCGGCAGCGCTGAACTGATGCTCGGGGCAAACCATATCAGAATCCGCTGTTTCGATGGGGTGACGCGCACCGGGCGGATCAAGGGCAAGATCAAGAAGAAGGTCTGGATACGGGAAGGAGATGTCCTGATCGTCGTTCCCTGGAGTTTCCAGGATGAGAAGTGCGACATCATCTACCGTTACACGAGACCCCAGGTGGAATGGCTCCGGAAGAACCGGTATCTCTGAATCCTTTTTGAGCAGGAATTTTCTGCACGACCGGGAGGAGGGGGGTGCCCTCCTGCCGGCGACGGGTTCCAGCGGGGTTAGATGCCGAGGATCCTGATCTTGTACTCTTTTATGACGAGTTTTTCGACGGGTTTGTTGATATCCCACTCATACTTGTTGGGGTCGGTTTTGAGCATCCCGAGCGCGGTCAGGTAGTTCTCCCACGCCACGGAAAGGTCGTTGTCGGCATCCCTGGTGTATGTTACCTTGATGGGGTCGGAGCCTGTATACGGTTGCGAAGCCGTGCTCGCGAGGCTCATCCTCACCGTCGCCATCCCCGACTTCGCCATCCGCTCGTCGGCGGTTATGTTCATGAGGTAGACGACGAACGTCTTCGTGGG
>MPOY01000236.1 GCA_001896715.1 Methanoculleus sp. EBM-46 | reverse complement strand
TACAAAATACTACAAGAATGACCACTATAAGAGAGAAATAGAAGTACTGGCTCCCACCACTCAGGTTCGCGTACGATGGTTTAATAGGCATAAGGTCAATATTCAGTCTATCCAGGTAGAGAAATGAGGCTATTTGATCGAAGAGGTATCTAGCGATTGTCTGAAGGCTGAGCACGAAAGCCCTCATATTAGTTCCAATTCTCTGAATGGAAACCGGTCCGGATCCGGCAAATATTCCCGGGCTGATCATGTTTATTATGCTAGTCGTGCTAGAAACTATTATATAAGCGCCGGTCAGCGAGGTTATTGTTATTGCCGTGAATTTCCTAATTAGCAGAATTACCATACCGCCGATCGCAGAGATTCCAAAAAGCCATTCAACCGGTATGCTTTCTATCACTCCTCTCGAAATCATGAAGACTATCAAAACATAAGTTATTGCAAATCCCACCAATCCAACGAGGAGATAGAAAAACATCTTTCGTATGAAGATCGAGGCTAGTAAAGCAACTACAACAACAACCACGGTGATTGTCACATTCCCGCTCAGGAAGTAAACGCTGATTCCCAGAAGGGTGGGGAGTAAGAGTATTCCGATCAACCAGGCACTGCTCCGGAGTATTCTGTATCCAAAAAATGACAGCAGTATGCCGGCAATTATCAGCGCGCTGTGAGTCAGATAATCGATCGGTTCACCTGCATAACCCAGCTCCATACGCAACTCTCGAATTACCTGCTCCGGCTCTATCGATCTGTTCTTTGCTTGCGCGATAGCCTTTTCAACAACCGGCGTTATTTCTTCGATAGAGTAATCGTACATGGGAAGGGATTCCGAGATGTAATACATGAGCTCTATGATTTCTTTTTCGTCCCAGTCTCTGTTGTAGAAGGCTATATCCACCGCCTTATCGTAAAGACCAAGCATCTGATTGACTTCACTTTCACTCATGAGACCCGATGCTTCCGAAACCACTCCTACTATCTGCACTGCCATTTCTACTTCTGCAAGTTCTTCCTCGATCGCCATAGTCACCACCCGATCGCAGAAGTCCATCATCTCCTCCGAATCGAGCCTGCCGTCTTTAGCTATCTCATAAACGGCAGTAGCCAGCATTATCTCGGTCTTCACCTCTCCAACGGTGCTCTCATAGGCCTGATCTGCCGCGATTTGAACCACTGACTTCAGCAGCGGATACTCGTCCATTTCTTTCCAGACTTTCTCTCCCTCATTAACCGTCCAGTCTTTGATCTCGCTGGCTTTATTCACCAGCTCTCTGGTATCCATGTTTACTATTTCGGAAGCTTTCTTCTCGATAGTTCTAAGAGCTTCTTTTCCTTGCTCTTTAATAGTATTCGAAAGCTGTTGAGAGTGATTACCGACTTTGTTGGTAGTGTCTTTGATAACATTTCCTACTGTATCTTTTGCACTGTCATAGAGATTACCGGCTGTATCTTTGGCCTTGTTATACGTATCTGAAACCGTGTCTTTAGCTTTCTCGTATATGTCCGAGACTGATTCTTTTGCTTTGTTCACAGCATTTCCTGCGGATTGCTGAATGCTCTTGAGGGCATCTCCAAGATTGAACGCGAAGGTCAAGGCATAAAAGAGAAGAATTAAGCTTACGGCAACGAGTCTTCGTATAAGCGCTCTCATTTCCATCTTCGCCGCACCACCTCCTGCAATTGAGGTGCTGCACTCATGAATAGTCATTTTCAGCTCAAGACTACTTATGAGAAGACAAGTGCAATGCACTCATATGATTAGTATACCACTTGTTACATTCTGTACAAAGGAATATTCATTTGTGTGAACTTCCATTTCTGCGATTTGTTGATTGGTGGATAGGTCTATTTCATCGCTTTTTATCAGTCGTCTAGTCTGGACCTCATAAACGCATCTTCCGGGCCGGCGCTCTGAGACGCAGCAAAGGGTAAAAATGTAAAAAGGTTAAAGTGTAAATCAGGGCACCGTTCTGCAAATACGGAACCCGAGGAGGTTGAGCGTGTAAGTGAACGAGAAGTCGAGGCGATTCGCTACCCGCCCGTCCGTCGCAAAGTCGCTCCAGCCACCGCCACGAAACACCCGGTCGGAACCGGATGTACCGTTGTACGGATTCGTCTGTGCCGAGCTGGAGTAGCTTCTATACCAGTCGCTGCACCACTCCCATACGTTACCCGACATATCGTATATTCCAAGCTCGTTCGGCGCCTTCTTTCCGACTTCTTGGGTTTTGCTTTCCGAGTTTGACTCGTACCAGGCGACGTCACCGACGGTACTGCTTCCAGCATACTCGTAACCCCTGCTCTTGTTTCCACCTCTGGCCGCGTATTCCCACTC
>MPOY01000527.1 GCA_001896715.1 Methanoculleus sp. EBM-46 | reverse complement strand
CGACTGCGGCGTGCACGTGCCGGGGAGCTACCGGGCGGGGGCCCTCTTCGTCGAGGCCTGCCTTGCGGGGCTTGCGACGGCGGCGATAACCATGGGCCGCGTGGGGAGCGTGCCCATCCCGTTTCTGCACATCACCGTGAGCCACCCCGCGCTTGCATGCCTCGGTTCGCAGAAGGCGGGGTGGGTGCTCAAGACCGGAGGGTATTCTGCGATGGCCTCGGGTCCGGCGCGGGCGCTCGCGGCAAAGCCGAAAGATACCTACAAGACGATCGGCTACCGCGACAGATCGGTGTTCGGCATCCTCGCGCTCGAGGCCGATACCCTCCCGGACGAGGAGGTCACGGGGTTTATCGCGGAGAAGTGCGGCATCGACCCCGGAAACCTCTATGTCCTGGTCGCCCCGACCGCGAGCCTGGTCGGTTCGATCCAGATATCCGGGCGGGTCGTCACGGCGACCCTCCACAAACTCGAGGCGAAGGGTTACGACGTCTGCCGGATCCGCCACGCGGCAGGGAGATCCCCGATCGCGCCCGTGAAGAGGACCGGCATCGCGGCGATGGGGGCGACCAACGACTGCAACATCTACTGCGGTTCGGTCTCCCTTGTCGTCGAGGGTTACGACCCGGTCTTTGCGAGCCTCCCCTCGCGGACCTCCCCCGACTACGGGAGGCCGTTCTCCCGCGTCCTCGAAGATGCCGGCTACGACTTCCTCAAGGTGGACTCGCTCCTCGCGTTCTCGCCGGCGGAGGTGACGATCAACGACGGCACTTCCGGCGAGGTCTACCACTTCGGCAGCCTAAACCCCGATGTGCTGCTTGAGTCGTTTGAGATCCGGTGAGACAAAAAGGGGATGGGACTCCCCGGCTCACTCCGGGGTCGTCTTCTCGCGGTAGCGCAGGATGGCCTTCTCGACGTAGGACGTCATCTGCACGGCGCCGACGACGCAGGCCTGTGCGCACTTCCCGCACCCGATGCAGGTCTCCGGGTTCGTGATCCAGGCCTTGTCGATCTTCCTCCCGAGGTCGACGAGCTCGATCGAGCCGGTCGGGCAGGCCTCGACACAGTCGCCGCACCCCTCGCACGAGAAGGGGATGATCCAGGGGAATTTGTCGGGCACCTTCTTTCTGTCTTCGCTCATCGTGCCTCAGTTCCTCTTCCGCGGCACATCCTTCCAGCGCTGCCGCTCCCACGCATCGAGTTCCTCCGGCGTCATGCCGTCGAGCCGGAGCCCCGCCTCGTAGCCGGG
>MPOY01000526.1 GCA_001896715.1 Methanoculleus sp. EBM-46 | reverse complement strand
GAGATCTCTTCTGCGGTTGCTCCCCCGTGGTGCCGGTAAAGGGCAAGCCAGGTGTTCTTCAATCGCCGATCCTCAAGGGCAATATCGGGGGTTACATCCTGCCCCCTCATCTCCGCTGATACGATCAAGGCGTGATAGTCCTGTTTTGCTTCGGCAAGAACAGCATCGCACTCCTCGCGAAGTGCGTTGAGCTGGACATTGCTTCCCTGCTGGTATCGATCGATTCGGTCAGCCAACTCCTCAATGCGACCTATCAGCGCCTGTATCCTTCTGATGTGCTCGAGTGATGAGTCGGATTCCATAGTATTCAACTACTTATGTTGAGCATCAGACTTGAATGTGTTGAAGTGTTGAGTTGTTTACCGTGCAGGGGTGACGGGGGCGGAGCGGGAAGACCCGCCCGAGAGCGCGGGGCAGTTCACCGGGATTATCCTCTTTACTCTCCTTAGGATCATCCTATTTGCCGGTACGAAGATTTGCAGGCGCTCCCTGGTGAAACTCGATGCAGATCCCTATCTGGACGGAAGATACCTCCCCGCCAGAAAGGAGGGTATGAGATAACAGACACCCTGGAGTACGATCATCACTCTTCGCATACTGCCGCCCGAAATTCTGGTTGTGAAGCGCCCGGGCGGAGTGCGGTGAAAGCCGCACGCTTCGTCCTGAGAAGAGGACGTGGAGTAATTCTACGCCCCTATCCGGCTATTCAGGGACTGCAATGCGCGGATAAAATCATCTCTACACCCTCTGCAGGCGTACATACCAGTGTCAAGGTCCGATATCGTCATGTGGTATGTCAGAAAACAGCCGGGATCATCACAATGATAAAGGCCGCACGCCACCCCAAAGATCTTGATAGTTGCTTTCCTCAGGCGTTGCAGCAACTGATCTGTTTCTGTGCTTTCCTGCCTGAACCGGTAGAGGGACAGAAGAGAGGCATGGGCATCGCACTCAACACCATACAGGAATCGTGAAGGCGGCACCGGATCCCAGATGCCGATCTCTGTGATGCCTATCTTGATGGAACCATCGATCTCGTGCAAGATCGGGCAGAACCCCTCTTTCTTATGCTTGAACTGGGATATTAACGGATTGTGCTGATGCATCGTTGAAAGATCGAAAGGTCTCGAAAGTTCACTCTGAAGTGATGAGAGAAATTCTTCCATGGTCCTTCTGATCGTAACCTCTATGGATTTCTGATAAACATCGAAAAATACCAGAACGATAGATAGAGCACTATCATCGGTTTGTTCTCCATCTTCAGTAACTTTCATGTTAAGACCTCACATTCTCCCATCGTGCGAATTACAGTCGGTTCCCGCATTTCACTCCGAGAAGGCCGATTTTTCCCCGACGAGCGGGAAAAAGAGGCTCAATTTTGACATGTTCAACCCGATCGCCGGTATCTCCGGAAAATCATCGCACCGCATCACCAGACCCGCAGACTCACGAACGGTGTCACCTGTGCGGTACCTGTTTCCTGCTTTCCATATCACCAACCATCAAAAGTTCCTGCCCGGTAACCGCCATGTGCTTATTACCCTCATAAGTGATCAACAGTTAAATAATTTGTGTTGAGATACCAACGGTTCTCGGCGAGGGAGTGAACGTTCATCGCGCAAAGATCACCCCGGAACCTGGAACGGCAAGGATATGAGGGCAAGAGAGCACATCGGATATTCCACAACCAATTGTTCAAAGTACGGCAGTTCTGCTCCTTAACCGAACCGGTGGTATGACGGTGCATTGATCCGAACAGATAGGCACAGAAATACCTATG
>MPOY01000602.1 GCA_001896715.1 Methanoculleus sp. EBM-46 | reverse complement strand
GCTATCGGCAAAATCCGCCGGTATCCTTCCATAGTAAACCCGAGCATTTTTCTGCGAGCGGGTGCGATCACTGATCTGTGAGTTCCATGGCTATCCAGGTAATCGGTGTTTCAGGCCTCCCCCTGATCCAGAAAGGCGACGACCTGCCCGCCCTCATCTGCGGCCGGGTCACGCTTGAAGATGGAGATATCCTTACAATTGCTTCATCGGTCTACTCAAAGGCAAAGGGGTTCACCCGTGAACTCTCCGCCATCACTCCCGGCGCGGATGCCGTGCGGATCGCGGAGAAGACAAAGGAAGACCCCCGATTCGTGCAGGCCGTGCTGGACTCTTCCACCGATATTCTGCTCGAGTACCCGTTCATCCTCTCCGAGGTGCCGTCCGGCCACATCGGCGTCCGGGCAGGCGTCGACCACAGCAACATCGAGGACGGCCGGGTCATCGTTCTCCCGCCCGACCCCATGGCGGCCGCCGCCGAGATCCGCGACGCCATCCGCAGGATCGTGGGAAAAGACGTCCGGGTGATCATCACCGACACCTGCGGCAGGTCGTTTCGGCGCGGCCAGACCGGCATCGCCATCGGGTGGGCGGGTATGACGGCGATCAACGACTATCGGGGCGACACCGACCTCTTCGGCCACGTCCTCCAGATCACCGAAGAAGCGGTGGTCGATGAGATTGCGGCATTCGCGAACTTTGTCATGGGCGAGAGCCACCAGGGAGTCCCCGCCGTGGTCTTCCGGAACTGCAAGGCCTGGAAAGGGCACGACGCCGTCTACTTCACGCCCGAAGAAGACATCATCAGGGCCGCCCTCGCAAAGAACAAAAAGGATTAGAAGAGGGCATTGAGGATAAAGACTGCCACTCCGATCACCGCGGTCACGATGATCACGGCCACCGGGCTGATATGGATGGCCCGGTGGTCCTCGCTGTCGTAGTAGTTGACCAGGCCGGCAGAGGATACCAGTCTTCCGCCAGATTTTTTCGCCATACAGAAATATACTCCTTTGCCATATATAAAACAAAGGTCGAACGATGCAGCAAGTCGCACCGTATACCATCACCGGCCGGGCGCTCCTCGGCGAAGACCTCGAGGAGGAAGACGTCGCCATCACCGTCTCGGGGGGTATCGTCACCGCGATAGAACCTTACCGGGGAACGCCGGAACGGTGGATCGTGCCCGCCTTCTTCAACGCCCACACCCACCTCGGCGACACCGTCGCGATGGATCTCCCCGCCCGGGGCAGCCTTGCCGAACTCGTCAAACCCCCGGACGGCCTGAAACACCGGATCCTCGCGGCAACCCCGCGGGCAGAACTCGTCAGGGGGATGCGGTCGAGCATCAAGACGATGATCGCGACCGGAACGGCCGGGTTTGCCGACTTCCGGGAAGGGGGGGCCGCCGGTGTCGCGGCGATCCGCGAGGCTGCGGCCGGGCTCGACTGCCGCCCGGTCATTCTCGGCCGCGAAGGCGGGGAGCGGGTGAGCGACGGGGCGGGCATCAGCAGCGCCCACGATGTGAAGAACGCCGAAGAAGTCGTCAGGGAGGCCCGGAAGATCGGCCGGATCGTCGCCTTTCATGCCGGGGAGAAGAACCCGGACGACATCGACGATGCGCTCGCGTTCGATCCCGACCTGCTCGTCCACTGCACCCACGCGACGGATGCGCATCTCCGCCGGATCGTCGATATGGGGATCCCGATCGCCGTCTGCCCGCGATCGAACTGGCTCCTCGGGGTTGCAGCGTCGCCGGCCCGCCCACCTATAGCGCGCATACTCGAACTCGGTGGCCGGCTCCTCCTCGGGACGGATAACGTAATGTTCGTCCAGCCCGACATGCTCCGGGAGATGGCTTTTACCGCAACCGTCTACCGCGCGCCCCCAAAAGAGATCCTGCATGCCGCGATCGCGGGCGCAACGCTCGCCGGCAGGACCGGATACCTGGAGATCGGGCAGAATACCAAAATGCTCGTCATAAACCCGGCAAAATGCAACCTCTCCTTCAGTAAAGATATCCGGACGACCATTGTGAAGCGACTGGATCCATCCTCCATCGAACAAAATGTTTTAACCTTGCAGTAGAAATCTGATAAGAAGTATCTGTTCTGCGTGGTGTGTATGTTCCGTAAGATACTCGTTGCTATAGATGGATCCGAACCGGCCAGTCATGCGCTGGATGCGGCCCTCGATGAGGCCCGTGTCCGGAATGCCGAGGTTCATGTCGTGTATGTGATCGAATCCGGGCTGTTTTCATCCCTTCCCATGGACAACACACTCGAGATAATCTACAGTGTCCTGCAGAAGGAAGGCGAGGAGATCCTCGAATCCGCCAAAAAGAAGGCAGATGCAAAGAATATCCCACTCACCACGCACCTCCTGCAGGGGCATGCGGGATCGCGGATCGCTTCCCTCGCCGAAGAGTTAGGAGTCGATCTCATCGTCCTCGGATCTTACGGCAAGAGCGGCGTCGATCGCCTTCTCCTCGGGAGCGTGACAGACTATGTCGTCCAGAACAGCCCCGTCACGACCCTGGTGGTGAGATCATAACATCCTCGCGACAGATGCTTGTCCGTGACTTCATGGTGACCGACGTCGTCTGCGTCGAGATTCCCGGGAACAGAGACGATGTCCTGCGTATACTGAAACGCACGGGCATCAGCGGCGTGCCGGTCTTAAAGGGCGGCGAGCTCGTCGGGATCATCACCCGGAAAGATCTCCTCCGCAAGGCGGAAGAGACCCAGCTCGGACTTCTGATGACGCCCGACCCGGTCGTCATCAGACCGGACGCTCCCCTCCCTGAAGCGGCGCAGTTGATGGTCCGGCACAACATCCGGAGGCTCCCGGTCGTGGAGAACGGGTCCATGGTCGGTATCATCAGCGTCGCCGACCTCATCGGCGCCATCGCCCAGATGCGCCTGGCGGTGCCGATCCGGGACAACTACATCAGCAAGACCTACGCACTCTGGGAGGAGACGCCCCTCTCGCTCGTCGGGCGAGTTCTTGAGATATCAGGCTACGATGCCATCCCTATCCTGATGGAGGACGGCACGCTCACCGGCATCATATCGGAGCGCGACCTCATCCGGCACACCCGCATCGAGGACGGCGTCGAGGTCAGCGACTTCTCGAACGGCACGGACGACGACGAGTGGACCTGGGAGAGCATCAGGGATATGCACACCATCAGCTACGGGATCTCGCGGATCCAGCTCCTCCCCATCCCTGTCAAGAACGCTATGGTCCGAAACGTCCTTGCCGTCCCCATCAACGCCGAGGTCGGCGAATGCGCACTGAAGATGCGGCGGGCCCGGGTCGACCAGCTCCCGGTGGTCAACGGGAACAAAAGACTCATCGCCATGCTCTTCGACCGGGAGCTGATCAAGGCCCTGCTGCCGGACCAGCCGGGCTTGCGAAAGAATTAAGGGGCAACATTATATAACATAGTGATGCTTATCGTATCGTGCTGAAACCCGGTACGACGATAAATTTATGTTTTATGATATCGCTGTATACGTTTGACCGCTTTTGAGCGATTCAAACGTCTTTAAAGGTTTTAGAGGTGCTTCAATGCTTGATACTTCCCAGGAAATTATGAAGGGTACAACCACGGTGGGACTGATCTTCAACGAGGGCGTGGTTCTTGCCACCGAGATGCGGGCGACGATGGGCAACATGATCGCGAGCAAGCGTGCCAAGAAGATCTACCAGATCACGCCGCGGATCGGCATGACCACCGCTGGCGGCGTCGGCGACGCGCAGCAACTCGTCCGGATCCTCCAGGTCGAGTGCAACCTCTTTGAGATGCGCCGCGGCAAGACCATGTCGGTCGGCGCGGCATCGACCCTGCTCTCGAACTACTTGAACCAGAATCGGTATTATCCCTACTACGTCCAGCTCCTGATGGGCGGGTTCGACGACGAGGGACCGAGCGTCTACTCCGTCGATGCGCTGGGCGGGGCGACCAAGGAAGAGGAGATCGTCGCCACGGGGTCGGGGTCTCCCTTTGCCTACGGCGTGCTCGAGGACCAGTACCGTCCGGACATGAAGGAAGACGAGGCGAAGGACCTCGCCGTCCGCGCCGTCAAGTCGGCGATGCGCCGCGACTCCGCATCCGGTGAGGATATCATGGTGGTCGTGATAACGAAAGATAAATACGAAGAACATATCGAGCGCGGGTTGCAGCGACCATCCGTGGCCCGCTCGATAACCTGATATTTTTTAGGACGATGTGAATGGTGATTGAAGAGAAACTTCGGGAGCTGAAGGAGCAGATCAATAAGATCGTTCCCGGCGGGATTACGATCTCAGACGTCGAGTTCGAAGGGCCTGAGCTCGTCATCTACACTGATGACCCAAAACAGTTTGCCGACCAGGCGGACCTGATCAAGGTCCTTGCGCGCGATCTGCGCAAGCGCATCGTCGTGCGCCCGAACATCCTCGAAGATCCGGAACGGGCGGCCCAGGAGATCCGCTCCGTTGTGCCGGAGAACGCCGGAATATCCGATCTCTTCTTTGACCCGGAGACGGGCGAGGTCCTGATCGAGGCAGAGAAGCCCGGCGTGGTCATCGGCAAGAACGGCATCACGCTTCGCGAGATCACAAAACAGATCGGCTGGACACCGAAGGTTGTCCGGACACCGCCCATCGAGAGCACGACGGTGAAGCAGATCCGCACGTTCCTCCGGTCGGTGAAGGATGAGCGTAAGGCGTTCCTGCGTAAGATCGGCCATCGCATCCATCGCGAGGTCACGAGCAAGGACCAGTGGCTGCGGGTCACGACGCTCGGGTGCTGCCGCGAGGTCGGCCGGGCCGCGTTTCTGATATCGACGCCGGAGAGCAAGATCCTGGTGGATTGCGGCGAGAAGCCCGGCAGTGCCACGAACGGGGCGCCGTATCTTTACGTGCCCGAGATCTATCCGCTTGACTCGCTCGACGCGGTAGTGCTCACCCACGCGCACCTCGACCACTGTGCTCTCGTCCCTCTCCTCTTCAAGTACGGCTACGAGGGGCCGGTCTACTCGACCCCGCCGACGAGGGACCTCTCGACGATGCTCCTGCTCGACTACCTGGACGTCGTCCGGAAGGAGACGGACAAGATCCCCTATACCTCAAACGAGGTCCGGACCTACATGAAGCACTCCATCGCCCTCAACTACGGCAACGTGACCGACATCGCCCCCGATGTCAAGCTCACCTTCCATAACGCGGGGCATATCCTCGGATCGGCCATCGCACACTTCCATATCGGAGAGGGTCTCTACAACATCGCATTCACCGGAGACTTCAACTACCAGAAGACGAGGCTCTTTTCTCCCGCAGTGTCGTCGTTCCCCCGCCTCGAGGCGCTCTTCATGGAGAGCACCTACGGTGGAGCAAACGATATCCAGCCGCAGAGAAAGGACGCAGAAGAGAAACTCTACGAGACGGTCTCGACGACGATCAAACGCGGCGGCAAGGTGATCATACCGGCGTTCGCCGTCGGGCGGTCGCAGGAGGTCATGCTCGCCCTCGAGGAGGGGATCCGGAAGCAGAAGATACCGCCGGTGAAGATCTATCTCGACGGCATGATCAAGGAGGCGACGGCGATCCACACGACCTACCCGGAGTACCTCAACAGCGATCTCCGAAACCAGATCTTCCGCGAGGGGTTGAACCCCTTCCTTGCCGATGCCTTTGTCCAGGTAGACTCGCCGGACCTCCGCGAGAAGGTGATCGGGGGCGACCCCTGCGTCATCATCACGACGAGCGGTATGTTGAACGGCGGGCCGGTGATGGAGTACCTCAGGACCCTCGGCCCCGATGAACGCAACTCGCTCATCTTCGTCGGGTACCAGGCGGAAGGGACGCTCGGGCGGCGTATCCAGAAAGGGTGGCGGGAGATCCCGCTCGGGTGGCGCGAGACGATCGTGATCAACCTCGAGATCGCGACGAGCGACGGATTCTCCGGTCACTCGGACCGAAAGCAGCTGATGAACTACGTCGCTCATCTCCAGCCCCGCCCGGAGAAGATATTCACCATCCACGGTGACGAGAACAAGACGATCGATCTTGCGAGTTCTATCTACAAGCGGCACCGTATCGAGACGCATTCTCCCCTGAACCTCGAGACCTACCGCATGATCTGAGGATGCCGCGGAGCCTGCCCGTTCTCTCCGGTATATTCGTGGTGATGGCGCTCTCAAACGCCGTCGTTCCGGTGCTCCCGGGTTTTGCGGAGGGGGCAACTATGCAGGGCGCGGTCTACGCCGCATATTTTTTGGGCGCGTTCATCATGGTGCTGCCGGCCGGGATGGCAAGCGACCACCTCGGCCGCGTGCCGCTCATCCACGCCGGCCTTTTCCTGACGGTTGCAAGCGGGGCTCTCATTTTGCTCTTCCCTTCAGGCCTCCCGCTCCTCCTCTTCCGGGCGGTCGAGGGGATCGGGGCCGGCCTCTTCCTCTCGGCGGCGCTTGCATGGGCAAACTCGCACCCGTCGGCCGGCCGGGTCAGCGGATACGTCATGGCAGCCCAGAACCTCGGCCTGGTCGCGGGACTTCTCGCCGCGGGGTGGCTCGATGCCGTCTTCGACAGCCATCTTGCCGGGATCGCTTTCTTCACGGCGCTTGCCATCCCTGCGCTCGTGATGAGCGCCGCCATCAGGGAGAGCAACCACGCCGGGTTTGTAGAGGCCGATCTCTCGCTCATCGCCCGGAACTACTTCTGGCTCTTTACCACGGCAGCCGTCCTCGTAGGGATGACGGGGATGGTGGCGGCGCTCTACCCCGGGTACACCGGAGGCGATCCGTCGCTTCTTGCCCTCCAGCTCGCGACGGTCAACATCGCGACCGTCATCGCCGTGCTCGTCGTTCCCCGCCTCGATCTCCGTCCCGTCCCGGCCATCCGGGCCTCTTCGCTCCTCATGGCCGGGGCGGTCGCGGCGAGTTACGCAACACCGTATGCCCTCCCGGTCGTCGGGGCTCTTGCCGGGGTGATCATCGTCGCGGTGCTCGCGTTCCTTGCAGAGACCGGGATCCGGCAGGGCGTTATGATCGGGCTCTTCAACACCGCTACCTATGCCGGGTTTACGGTCCTCCCCGCTCTTGCCGGGGCGATCGCAGGGGAGTTCGGGTTCCTCGCCGGGTTCCTCCTGCCTGCCGGGCTGGCGGCGGCGATGGCGGCCACGATCGGCAGATGTCCCGCCCAACAGAGCGCATATAACCGGCCCCATCCATAGGATCATCGTATGAAACTGTTGATCAACGGCGAGTGGCGCGATGCGGCCTCCGGGAAGGTGTTTGCGGTGCGTAACCCTGCGACGGGGGATATGCTCGAGGAGGCGCCGCTTGGCGGCGAGGAGGATGTCCGGTCTGCCGCGGAGGCGGCCGGGGAGGCGTTTGCAGACTGGTCGGCGAAGAGCCCGAGAGCCCGGGCGAAGATCCTCTTCTTCGCCGCAGAGGAGGTGCGCCGCAGGAACACCGACCTTGCGGCTCTCCTGACGGCCGAGCAGGGGAAACCCATCCGGGAGGCGGTCGACGAGATCAACGGGTTTGCAAACATACTCGAGTATTATTACGCTCTCTCCGCAGGGGAGCGGGGAGAGTTCGCAAACCTCCCGGGCTACGGGCATACCATCGTTCTCCGGCGCCCTCTTGGCGTATGCGGTGCGATCATACCCTGGAACATGCCGGCGATCATTATGGGCTGGAAGATCGGGCCGGCTCTCACGACGGGAAACACCATGGTCCTGAAACCCGCGACGACGGCCCCGCTGACCTGCGGAAGGCTTGCGTCGATCCTCGAGGGCGCCGGGCTCCCACCGGGCGTCCTGAACGTCGTCACGGGTCCGGGGGAGACGGTCGGCCGGGAGATTGCGCGAAATTCGAAGATCCGGAAGGTCTCGTTCACCGGCGAGGCCGGGACCGGGAGGCAGGTCGCCCTGGATGCCGCGCCGGCATTGAAACAGGTCACGCTGGAGCTCGGGGGGAGCGATCCTATGATCGTCTGCGACGATGCCGATATACCGATGGCGGTCGAGGGGGCGGTCAGGGGACGGTTCTACAACTGCGGGCAGACCTGCACGGCGGTAAAACGGCTCTACGTCTTCGACTCGATTGCGGACGAGTTTATCCGGCGCCTGAGATCAAGGGTCGAGTCGATCGTGGTCGGGAACGGCATGGACCGTGGCGTCGATATGGGTCCGTTGAACAATCCTGCAGGGCTTGAGCGGGTGGTGCGCGAGGTGGATGCGGTTTGTGAACACCGGGACGGGGAGATCGTCACGGGCGGGCAGGCTCCCCGCGGAGAGGGGTACGAGCGGGGGTTCTTCTTCCTGCCGACGCTTGTTGCCGGCCTTTCGCACGACTCCCCGCTCTTCTCCGAGGAGGTCTTTGGTCCGGTGCTCCCGGTCGCGACCGTCGCGGACCTCGACGAGGCGCTTATACGGGCAAACGACAGCCGTTACGGCCTCGGTGCGTCGGTCTGGACCCGGAATGCGGATCTGATCGCCCGGGCGACGGAGGGGCTTGAGGCGGGGATCGTCTGGGTCAACCAGCACCTGAAGATCCCCCCGGAGGTGCCGTTTGGCGGGACGAAGGGGAGCGGTATCGGGAGGGAGAACGGCAGCCGGGCGCTTGAAGCGTATACGGAGGAGAAGGTGGTGATGATACGGTTGTGAACGGAGCCCTCCGGGGCGGCCTCTCATCCACCCGGGCCCTGCTGCACCGGGCTGTCTTCATGCGCGTGTCCCGGGTGTAGGAGATGATCCGGCGCGAGAGGTTCACTCATCGTTCATACCCTGCCGGCTCATGCGCACGTTGCCGTGATGGCCGCGAAGGGGTGCGCGAGCCCGGGGATTCGCCCCCTCTCCCCGGGGATCTACGAGAGAAAAGAGAGTTCGTTACGCGGTTGTTCTGCTATTGGAGGTGTCGCCGGAACGATAACAGTATTTATATATAATTACATGCATGCCCTTAGCGCTCCCAAGGGGGGAAAGTGACATGAAACGATGGATAGCTCCATGCGTGTGCATCCTCATCCTTCTGGCCATCCCGTTCGCCGTGACGGCGGCGCTGGTCGGGGATGGGAATGCAACCATGACGCCCGGAAACGTGACCGGGAACACAACCGGAAACATGACCGTTGCCGGATATATCGCTCAGGATCAGAACCTGACAAAACTGGCTGAAGCGCTCAACATAACAGGGTTCAGTGGTATGCTGAATTCCGGAGGACCATATACGGTCTTTGCCCCGAGCAACGATGCGTTCAACGCCCTTGGCAATGATACGGTGAGTCAGCTCTTCAACGATTCCGCAAGCCTGACCAGAGTTCTCCAGTATCAGATCGTTAAAGGCGAGTATACATCAGCGAACCTCACCGCTATGGCCGGGAACCAGACCGAGAACCAGGCCGATAATGCATCGAGCGGTGGTATCTCCGGTATAATCAGCGGACTCTTCGGCGGAAACACGGCCGAGAACACAACCACGAACACAACCGGGACTGCGGTGACGCTGCAGACGCTCTCCGATGAGAGCCTGAACGTCACCGTCAGCAACGGCGTGATCATGGTCGAGAACGCCACGGTCACGATGAAGGATATCAACACAACGAACGGCGTGATCCAGATCGTCGATCAGGTGCTGATACCTCCTGGCCTGAGCCTGACCACGACCGGAAACGCGACTGGAACAGCAGAAAATACGACAGGAACGGCAGGAAATACGACGACTGCGTGATGCGACCGGGCCGGAGACCGGAAACGATATACGTCGTTTCCGGCTCCCGGTATCGCCCGGCAGGCAACCGCTGCCGTTCTCGATTGTGATGTCACCCTCTTTTCCGGGTAAGTCTCGTATTGGTGAATCGCCCGGGACCCCTTACTGGAAAGGGATAACTCGAACCTCCAGCATCCTGCCTGTTACCCTTTGTGCATCGGATGGCAGAAGTATCCCGTCTCCCGCGCACTCTTCGTTCACAACTCGGGGGAACTGCACAAGACATGGGGGCGCGGATGGATCCCTTGTGTGCGCTCTGCAGATCGTCGTGACCTGTCTGCCACGATAGAGGGATGAAGGCTCACAGCTACGAACCCTGAAAAATACCTGAATATGGGCTGCGATCCGATCGAAACGACGCTCGGACCATATATGACAATATTTTTATATTACTGCGATTATTCATCTGCCCGCAAGGGGGGGATATGCATGAAACGATCTTTACTATTCAGCTTGTGCATCGCCCTTTTCCTCCTGATCGCTACCGTAAGCGCGGCGATCATGATTGGAGAAGGGCCTGTCGAACTGAGTCCTGATGAGTATGTGAATATCACGCCTGTAAACAGCACCGAATCCTACAGGGTGCCGCAGGCAACGGTGCTCGGAGCTCTTGACGAAGCCTCGGTCCTTGGAAAGTTTGAGTACCGGGTCGCCGCGGACCTGTCTCCGGAAGATGGGAATCTCAGCATCATATCGATCAATGATATCGATAACGAGGTTGTGAACGGGACCCCATCCGCCTGGGATTACTGGGTGAATGGCGAAAAGGGGACGACCGGGCCTGCGGTGACGAACGTGACCGACGGCGACAACCTGACCTACACCTACGGACCTCCGGACCACTCCATAGATAACGCATCATACACGCTGAACGTAAGCGTCAGCGTACCCGGGGCAGTGGTGACACCGACACCAACCGAGAACGTCACACCGACACCGACCGAGAACGTCACACCGACACCAACCGTGAATGTCACACCGACACCGACCGAGAACGTCACACCGACACCGACCGAAAACGTCACACCGACACCAACCGTGAATGTCACGCCGGCCGCTGAAGCGAACGTCACGATCCTATCGCCGGAGGAAGGTGCGAGCATCGCCGCCGGGAACGTCACCGTCGAGGTGAACCTGACGAACTTCACGCTGGTCGAGCCGACCGGGCAGCCGAATGCCCCGGGCGAAGGC
>MPOY01000347.1 GCA_001896715.1 Methanoculleus sp. EBM-46 | reverse complement strand
GCAGATCGCTGACTACAACCGGGCGAGGGGCGTCGACCCGGCGAGGGCGCATGCGCTTGAGCACACCATCGCCGACCTCCTCGAGGAGACCGGTATAGCTGATGAGATCGGGTTTCGCGGTCTCCACGAAGATAATAGACCGTTTGAGGATGTAATCGCTGCAGCCCATACCTCCGTAACCAGGATAGCCGATACCCGGATCCCTGATGGGATGCACGTCTTTGGGGAGATACCGGAGGGTGAACGCCTGGCGGAGTTCATCGATGCCATCATGCGGTATGGCGGCGAGGCGAAGGGCGCGGTGCTCCGAATGATGGGGCATAACGTCTCGATCACCGACGAGGATCTGCTCCGGGACGCCGATTCCAGGGCGAAAGATCTCATCGCCGCAGCCGTCGCAGAGGAGCCCCTGGACCGGGCGGCGGAACGGATTCTCGCCGGCTCTCTCCAGAATCTCGATCTTGCGGCACTTGAGGAGATCCGGGCCATCGTCCTCGATCTTACAGCCCGGATCGAGGATTCGGACGAGATCGGGAGCCTGCTCTCGGGCTGTGCGGGAAGCTACATCCCGCCCGGCCCCTCCGGATTGATCACCCGCGGAAAACCCGAGGTTCTCCCCACCGGACGGAACTTCTACTCGCTCGACCCCTTCCGCATCCCCACCCGCGCCGCATGGCGGATCGGGATGCGGCTTGCCGAGAGCATCATAGGAAAGTACGTCGAGGAGCAGGGGCGGATCCCGGAAAATGTCGGGATGTACTGGATGGCGTCAGACGTCATGTGGGCCGACGGCGAGCAGCTCGCGCAGATCTTCCACCTCCTCGGGGTCGAGCCGGTCTGGATTGACGGGAGAGTTCGATCGTTTCGCATAATCCCGCTCGAGGAACTCGGGCGACCGAGGATCGACGTCACCGTCAGGATGAGCGGGATCCTCCGGGACTGCTTCTACACCTGCATCGAGCTCCTGGATGATGCCATCTCTGAGGTCGCGGCGCTGGATGAGCCCCCCGATATGAACTTAGTACGGAAACACGCTCTCCAGGGTCTGGGGACGACCCGGATATTCGGGAGCAAGCCGGGCACTTACGGCAACGGCGTCAGCCTGGCGGTCTATGCTTCGGCCTGGAGGGAGGAGGCAGATCTCGCGGAGGTCTATCTCCGGTGGAACAGCTATGCCTACGGTCGGGGCAATTTCGGCGAGGAAGCCCGGGAGGCCTTCTCCGCACACCTTGCAACCATCGACCTCACGTTCAATAAGACGGTGACCGACGAGTACGACCTTCTCGGGTGCTGCTGTTACTTCGGGGGGCACGGCGGTCTGACCGGGGCGGCAAGGGTGCTCTCGAACCGGGACATCCCCGCCTACTACGGCGATACCCGCGACCGGGACCGCGTGGAGGTCAGGACGCTTGCCGAAGAGGTGCGGCGGGTCGTCAGGGCGAAACTCCTCAACCCGAAATGGATCGAGGGGATGAAGCGGCACGGCTACAAGGGCGCCGGGGATATCTCGCGGCAGGTGGGGACTGTCTACGGGTGGGAGGCAACGACCGAGGAGGTGGATGATCGGATCTTCGACGACATCGTCCGCACGTTCGTCCTGGATGCAAAGATG
>MPOY01000358.1 GCA_001896715.1 Methanoculleus sp. EBM-46 | reverse complement strand
GGAGGCCGGGCTGGAGTTCACCACCGGCTACATCATGGAGCTGATGCTGAGCGTCGACAATCTCTTCGTCTTCGTCATCGTCTTCGCCTCGTTCTGCGTGCCGCAGGAGGACCAGCACAAGGTGCTGTTCTACGGCATCCTGGGAGCCCTGCTGTTCCGTTTTGCGTTCATCATGGCGGGTGTCGCGCTGGTGGAGACGTTCTCCTGGGTGCTCTACATCTTCGGCGCCTTCCTGATCTTCACCGGTATCAGGATGGTGACCAAAAAGGAGGAGAAAGCGGTCGAACCGGACAAGAACATCCTGGTCCGCGGGTTCCGGAAGATCATGCCGGTCACCGGGAACTACGAAGGGGACAGGTTCTTCGTCAGGAAGACTGATGCGGCCGGCAGGGCGGTGCTCTGGGCCACCCCCATGTTCGTGACCCTGCTGGTGGTGGAGACCACCGACATCCTCTTCGCGGTGGACTCCATCCCCGCCATCCTCGGCATCACCACCAACCCGTTCATCGTCTTCAGCTCCAACGCCTTCGCCATCCTCGGCCTGAGGTCGATGTACTTCGCGCTGGCGCACATCATGAGCGCGTTCTGCTACCTGAAGTACGGGCTCGCCGGCATCCTCAGTTTCATCGGCGTCAAGATGCTGGTCGTCGAGATCTACCATGTCCCGGTGGTGGTATCGCTCGCTATCATCCTCGTGATCCTGGGGGTGACCATCATCGCATCCCTGATCAGGAACCGGCGCACCGGAACCTGCCCGGAGATAGTAAGCGTGCAGGCCGATGCCTGCCCGGCCCTCAGGAGCCTCCGCGCAGACGACGCCCCGGCTCCCATGGCAGAGACTGCCCGTTCCATATCAAAAGAGATCGCAGAAGTGAAGAAAGGCAAGGAGTGACCCGCCGCCGGGGTGGTCTCCCTCTTTTTTCGCGCCGGGCACGAAGCGGATCTAACTCGAAAGGGGCGATCGGGGAGAGAGCAAGCACCGCCAGGCGATCTCCTGCCCTCTTTCACTCCGAAAACAGCGGCACGTCCTTAAACGCCGTAACGTCAAAGACCCCCCGCTCCGTGACCCGGGTGGCGGGGATGACGGTCAGGGCGAGGAACGAGAGGTACATGAAGGGGTTCTCGACCGCGCCGAGCCGCCGGGCGTGCTCTTCGAGGGCCGCGAGGCTTCGCGCGACTTCATCGTAGGGAAGGGCCGACATCAGCCCGGCGCACTCGAGGGGGAGCGCGGTCACCTCGT
>MPOY01000233.1 GCA_001896715.1 Methanoculleus sp. EBM-46 | reverse complement strand
ACCCGAATCGCGTGGAGAACACAATGGTATGCCGGGACAGGCAGACGGCATTCCTCCCCGGCCTGAAGGCCGGGGTCTCCTGCCTATATGAAGATGAAGCGAAAGATCATCGATATCGACCAGGAGAAGTGCACCGGGTGCGGGCTCTGCATACCCGACTGCCCCGAGGGAGCGCTCCAGATCATCGAGGGGAAGGCAAGGCTCGTGAGCGACCTCTTCTGCGACGGGCTCGGCGCCTGCATCGGGACATGCCCCGAGGGGGCGATCTCCGTCGTCGAGCGGGAGGCCGAACCATACGACGAGACGGCCGTGATGTCGGAGAAGATCGCTCCCCAGGGAGAAGCGGTCATCAGGGCGCACCTCGAGCACCTTCTCGGCCACGGGGAGGCGGGGCTCTACCGCGAGGCGATCGAGTACCTGACGGCGCACGGCATACCGGTCCCTGCGCACGAGACCGCTCCCGCCGCCCCGGCGGCGTGCCCGGGCACCGTGTCAAGGAGCATCCTCAGGGAAGAGGCTGCAGAGCAGGCCGCACGGGTGGAACCGGAGCTCCGGCAGTGGCCGGTCCAGTTGACGCTCGTCAATCCCGCGGCTGCTTACTTCGACGACGCAGACCTCCTCATATCCGGCGACTGCGTCCCCTTCGCCTACCCGGAGTTCCACCGCGACTTCCTGCGGGGGAAGATCCTGCTCATATTCTGCCCGAAACTGGATGCGGATGTCGCCGGCTACATCACGAAACTTGCGGATATATTCTCGCGGCACACGATCCGGTCGATCACGGTCCTCCACATGGAGGTGCCCTGCTGCAGCGGCGTGCGGTTCGTCGTGGACCGGGCCCTCGAGCGTGCAGGAAAGACGATACCGGTGAACGAGCAGATGATACTGATATCCGGCCGGGTGGCAAAGGAGGGCGAGAGGACGATCCAGCGCCGGGGATCCGGGATGGGTCACCGCCGCGATATGTAGCGGCTCCCCTTGATGTAGAACCGGAGGGGAAGATCCGCCGCCTTCGTTATCCCGACACGGGTCGTCCGGACGACCTCGCCCGGCCACCCCTCCGGCCGGCGGCCGGGGAGGCTCTCGGGCGACAGGACCCGGAGGGGGCCGCCGGAGAGGGAGGCCCCGTCGAGGTCCATCGTGATCCCGAGCGCCTGCGTCAGTTT
>MPOY01000627.1 GCA_001896715.1 Methanoculleus sp. EBM-46 | reverse complement strand
GTCGATGCAGGGCGCGGTTCGTTCGTCAGGATGGGATCGCTCTTCAAGCACTTCTTCCGCGATACACCGCCGCGAGACTACCGGGAGGTCAAGGAATGCGACACGGAGGCATTCGGGCGGTTCTGGAAGGCGATGCTCGAGGCCGGGATCTTCCTCCCGCCCTCGCAGTTCGAGACGAACTTCCTCTCCGCAGCGCACAGCAAACAGGATATCGAACAGATAGCAGGCGCATACGGATCATGTCTCTTCGCATAGGCACACGGGGGAGCGCTCTTGCGCTTGCCCAGACAAACAAGGTCGTCGGGATGCTCGCCGACCGGGGTATCGAGACAGAGGTCGTCACGATAACGACCGAGGGCGACACCGCGACGGGAGTCCCGCTCCACGCTATCGGGGGACAGGGGGTCTTTGTCCGGGCGCTCGACGACGCCATCCTCAAGGGTGAGATCGATGCTGCGGTGCACAGCATGAAGGATATACCGGCGGCGCGGCCGGCGGGGCTTGCCTGCTCTGCGGTGCTCAAGCGTGACTCGCCCGCCGACTTCCTCGCGCACGACCTCCCTCTCGACGCTGTCCGCGTCGTCGGATCGTCGAGCACCCGGCGCCGCGCCCAGCTCCTCCGCTACGACCCGTCGCTTGAGGTGAAACAGCTCCGGGGGAACGTCGATACCCGGATACGGAAGCTCCGCGAAGGGCAGTACGACGCCATCGTTCTCGCGGAGGCCGGCCTCGAGCGGCTCGGCCTCAGCCTGCCCGGGGAGGCTCTTCCCCCGGATCAGTTCGTCCCGTCTCCAAACCAGGGGACCGTCGCGGTCGTCTGCCGGGACGACCCGGATATCGCCGGGGTCTTTGAGGCGCTCGACCATGCCCCCACCCGCCTCGACGTGATGATCGAGCGTGCCGTCATGGAGGAGGTCGGCGGCGGGTGTTTCACACCGCAGGGGATCTACTGCCGGGGCGGGGACCTGATAGCCGAGGTGCTCGCGCTCGACGGCTCGCGCCGGGAGCGTATCGAGCAGCACGTCGCGACGCCCGAAGAGGCCCGGGCGTGCGGGCGGGCCCTGCGCGGGAAGGCGGCGGACCTGATCCGGGAAGCGTATGCGG
>MPOY01000161.1 GCA_001896715.1 Methanoculleus sp. EBM-46 | reverse complement strand
CCTCCATCCTGAATCCCGTTCTCATTTTCGTCTTCCCAGACCAGGTCCCCGATCTGGCCCGTGCCCTGCATCGCATGGTTATAAAAGCCGGCGTCCCAGTTGAGCTGTACCAGTGCTCCCTCTTTGATGACGATGATGCCGGTTCGGCCTGATATTCCGGGATCGCTGTCCAGATCATCGTCATTTTGGACGTTATCCATCGGGCTGTGGATCCAGTTCCCCTGAGGGGGGTCAAACCTGACCCTGTACTTCCCTTCTACGAGGTTGTCGAATACGTATTTTCCATCCTCTTTTGTGGTGATCCGCCTGGGCTGTCCGTTCTCACCGTTGATCGGGTTGTCATTCTCATCGAGCAACGCCACGGATACGCCGGCAAGGCCTTTCTCACCTGAATCCTGCTTTCCATTCTGGTTTTTGTCGTTCCATACAAAATCCCCTATCGAGCCCTTGCCCTCTGGCTGCGGGGGTGCTTCCACTGTTACTTTTTTCACGATCTCGCAGGTTACACCGTTACTGAGCGTCACCCGGAGTTTAACGTCATAGGTTTTGGCCGCCGCAAATGTGTGCGTCGGGTTCTGGCCGAGGTCCTGCCACCCTTTTCCATCCCCGAAGTCCCACTCCCACGTAGTCGGTGCCACGCCGGCAGGGCAACCGGTTGTTTGGACGCTCCCCTGGAAATGATAGACTCTCAACGACAACGGATCGGGATTTTGCACTCCGGCAGGAGGAGCTCGATTTGTGGTAGAGAAGGTGAAATCCGCTGTGCAGGCACACCCGCCTCCTGCGGTTGAACTCGTATAGTGGCTGAGATCGGTTGCCGTCACCGGCTTTGCGGTCTGATCGTCTGCCGTGACCGTGACGGTGTTCTTATAGGAACCGCCCGGCATGCCGCTCGTGTCCTTTGCCGTGTCGTCTTTCGTGTAGACCCATGTCTCGCCGGGGTCGAGTTTGCCGTCACCGTTGGCGTCGCCCGCGGGCGGTCCTGCGATCGGGCCGGCCTTATCGTCCGTCACCTTGACGTTGGCGAGCGGGCCCGATCCGGGATTCGTCACCTCGTAGGTCCACGTCACCTTATCGCCGACCTTGATCGTCGGCCCCGGGGGGTTCTTGGCAATCTGGCCGTTGGTCTTTTTGACGACGGCGATCTGGCCCGCTCCCCTGACCAGCCCGGCATCCCACTGGAGCTGCTTCTCCCCTGCCTTGAGGGTGATCTTTGCGGTCCTGCCGGTCGTCGGATCGGCATCGCTATCTTTCGCGTCGTCGCCGGCATCTTTCCTGGTGAACGTGTAATCCTTCGGAAGACCGAACTCGACGATGTAATCCCCTGCCGCGAGGTTATCGAAGAGGTACTTGCCGTTTCCATCGGTCTTTACCTCCCGCGGTTTTCCGGCGGCATCGTCGATCGGTTTGCCGGTTCCATCCAGGAGTTTAACCGTGACGTCTTTCAGGCCCGCCTCGTCCCCATCCTGGAGGCCGTTTCCGTTCTTGTCCTCCCAGACGAAGTCGCCGATCTGCCCGGTCCCCGGTGCCGCTCCCCTGACCATCCCGGCATCCCACTGGAGCTGCTTCTCCCCTGCCTTGAGGGTGATCTTTGCGGTCCTGCCGGTCGCCGGGTCGGCGTCGCTGTCTTTTGCGTCATCGCCGGCATCTTTCCTGGTGAACGTGTAGTCTTTCGGGAGGCTGAACTCGATGTAATACTCGCCGGGCTGCAGACCGCTGAAGAGGTACGTGCCCCGGGAATCGGTTTTTGTCTGCTTTACCACAGTCTTGCCGTCGGATCCGAGCAGTTCCACACCGACGCCCTTGATGCCGTTCTCACCCTTATCCTG
>MPOY01000073.1 GCA_001896715.1 Methanoculleus sp. EBM-46 | reverse complement strand
GGGCAGCGGTCGCAGAGCGGCGACTTTTTGCAGACGGTGTTTCCAAGAAAGACTACCTGGGCGTGGTAGTCGTTGAAGAGCGCCGCGTCAGGGGGAAGGTTCTCCATAAAGAGGCGCTGCATCCGGTCGTAGGAGGCGTCGGGGGGGAGGAGGCCGTAGCGAGAGAATATCCGCCGCGTGTAGGCGTCGACGACGAAGACCGGCTTTCCGCAGGCATACAGCAGGATCGAGTCCACCGTCTCCTTTCCGAGCCCCCGGACGGCAAGCAGCCGCTCGCGGAGGGTGCCGGTCTCCACGGCGGCCATCACCGCCGGATCGGCCGCAAACTCCGCGACGTAGACCCGGGAGAACTCCCGGACCCGTTCCGCCTTCTGGTTGTAGAACCGCGACGGGACGACCAGGCGAGCAATCTCATCCGCCCCGGCCCCGGCAAGCAGGTGCGGGTCGAGCATGCCGGCGTCCTCCAGGTTCCGGATAGCCCGGGCCGCGTTCGTCCAGGAGACGTTCTGGGTGAGGATCGCGCCGATCATCGTCTCGAACGCCGTCTCTGCCGGCCACCAGTGCCGGTGGCCGAACGCCGCGAGGAGGGCATCGTAGATCGGGGGGAGGGTATCCGCCGGCATCAACCCTCTTCCCGCCACCACGCTTTTCCGGCGATCGGCATACGCCGGTCGGTGTAAAACGCCCTCCCGGTCACCCTGAGCCCCGGCGGGGCCTGCCGGCGCTTGAACTCCGCCCGCCGGACCATGCCGAGGACCCGGTAGACGGTTGCCGGGGGGTACCCGGCGGCGACGATCTCCCGCGGGGACTCGAAGTGCTCGATGGACAGGGAGAGTATGGCATCGAGGATATCGTAGGGGGGGAGGGTCTCCTGGTCGGTCTGGCCGGGCCGGAGCTCCGCGGAGGGGGGTTTATCGAGCACCCGCCCGGGTATGACGGGCTGCCGCGTATTCAGCCACCGGGCGAGCCGGTAGACCATCCCCTTCGAGAGATCGGCGATCACGGCAAGACCG
>MPOY01000350.1 GCA_001896715.1 Methanoculleus sp. EBM-46 | reverse complement strand
TCTCCCCGCACCTGACGATGCCCACCCCCCGTTCTTCCGGTCGCCCCCCGAAATCCTCATCTCCCATCGCCTCACACCAGTAGGCATGGTTCCGACGAAGCGGATCATCCCCTGCCTGGACCTCAAGGACGGGCGGGTCGTCAAAGGCACGCATTTCACCGACCTCTGCGACGCGGGCGACCCCGTCGCTCTGGCCCGGCGCTACGACGAACAGGGTGCGGATGAATTGGTCTTCCTCGATATAGCCGCCTCAAAAGAACACCGGGGCACTATCATCGACGTGATCCGGCGGGCTTCGGATCAGCTCGCCCTCCCGTTCACCGTCGGCGGCGGCATACGGACGATCGATGACATGCAGCAGATCCTCGGGGCGGGTGCGGACAAGGTGAGCATCAACTCGAGCGCCGTAGAGAACCCGGAGTTGATCTCCCGGGGGGCGGAGCGGTTCGGCGCGCAGGCGATCGTCGTCGCCATCGATGTCCGGCGGAATTACGCGGTTGAACCGGGGAAGACGCCGATCGCCCTCGCCGACGGCCGGGAGTGCTGGTATGAGGTCGTGACCCACGGCGGGAGCAGGGCAACGGGGCGTGATGCCGTCGCCTGGGCGCGCGAGGCCGAAGAGCGCGGGGCCGGCGAGATCCTCCTCACCAGCATGGAGACCGACGGGACGAAGGACGGGTTCGATATCCCGATCACCGCGGCGGTCGCGACGGCGGTTGGCATACCGGTGGTTGCAAGCGGCGGCGTCGGGACGCTCGAACACTTTTACGAAGGGTTTGCAGAAGGAAAAGCCGACGCCTGCCTCGCGGCAAGCGTCTTTCACTACGGTGTGTTCGCCATCCGCGAGGTCAAGGAGTACCTGGCGGGACGGGGTATCCCGGTACGGCGGTAAGGTCGAGCGCGAACGCTGCGACCGAATGCTCAAGGTCGAACGCGTTCAGGGCGGCCGGGTGGATCTCCCCGAACACCCCCACAATTTTCCCATCGACGATGATGTCGCCGCGGCGGCCGTCGATGAACGCCGGGTCGGACGACTCCGCGACCGTATAGGGAAGCGTGAGCTCCCGGCAGAGGACGTCGGCCGCCGCGTATGCCTCAGAGAAGTCGGCAGCCGGATGGATGCTCACCGCCGCGGCCATCTGGGAGGTGATACAATACCTGACCACGTCGCCCACCGCAAAGAGGCGTTGCGGGAGCTCGCGATGTTTGTTCGCCTGGAGCATCTCCATGAGCAGGGGGAGGAGGTCGGTCCGGACAACGGTCTGCTCCTCGCTGATCGGGTGGAGCACCCGGAGGGTCCCGGGCAGGGGCTCGCGCTGCATGTTCGCGTAGAGCACCCGCTCGTTCGTGAGGGTGAAGGGCATCATCTCGAGGTACCCAAGGCCGATCATCACCGACCGGACCGCTCCCGCTATGGCGGTGACCGGGTGCTCCTCGGCGGTCGTGGACGTCGGCGGGAGGGCGGCGTCGAAGTTCTCAAAACCGTAGGCGATCGCCGCGTCCTCGAATATGTCCCAGTCGTGGAGGATATCCGAGCGGTAACACGGGACGAAGACCCGGAGGTGGGACGCGCCCTCCGGTTCGGCTCCAAACCGCATCCGGCGAAGGAGCCGCGCCATCTCCTCCCCCGTGAGGGGGATGCCGAGGAGAGCGGCGCACTCATCGACCGAGACGATACGCTCCGCGGGGGCAAGCGTCGGCATCTCCTCGCCTGCGACGGTGACGCTCTCGATCGTCGCCCCGGCCTCGGCAAGCGCGGTGCAGATGATGTTCGTCGCCGTCATCACCGCTTTTCGGTCGGTACCGGTGCAGTCGAGCAGGATATTCTTCGTCGCCGCCGTGACCCGTGTCAACTCGCCGTTGATGATGGGAGGGAACGAGAGCACCCGGTCTTCCGCATCGACGATCAGCGGGAACCGGGGAAAATCCTCCACGAGGCGGGCGTAGTCGCGGCCCTTCGGGTGGTCGACGAGGATCTCCTCCATCGTCATCTCCCGGTCGAAGTCCAGCGGGACGAAAGACCGGCTCCGGGGGGAGGCGATGTAGCGGAAGGGCGGCGTGACCATATCGAGGTCGTGGACGCCGATCGCCACCTTGGCCCGCCCGCGCCCGACCGCCCAGTGGAGTGCCTCCTGGAGGCTCATCAGGCTCTCGATCGCCTCTTCGTCGAGGTCGACGTTCCGGATCACCGCTGAGGCAAGGTGCGGCCGGATGCCGGCAAGGCCCGGGTCGACCGAGAACGTTATGCCGGACGGGTGGACGGTGTAGACCGGCAACCCCTCCTCGATGCCGAGGAATCCCCGCATCGCCCGGGCAACACCCTCGGGAGAGTAGAGGTCGGGGCGGTCCGGGAAGAACTCGACGTCCACGTGGTCTTCCTCGATCCGCTCGATATCGGCCCCGATCATCGGAACGCGGTCGATGATCGTCTGCCGGTCGGTCCCGGTCAATCGCTCCAGGTACCGGTAGGGTAACGTGATTATAGCCATATCACCGCCTCCCGCCGTAGGTGGGCGTCTCCCTGATCCACTCGACGTCGCTCCTGTAGAGGTGCCGGAGGTCCCTAAGGCCGAGACGGAGCATCGCCACCCGGCTGATACCAAGACCCCACGCGAGGACCGGGTGCTCGATGCCGAAAGGCGCGGTCACTTCCTGCCGGAATATGCCCGCCCCGCCGAGCTCCACCCAGCCGAGATTCTCGACGTAGACCTCGGGCTCCACGGAGGGTTCGGTGTAGGGGAAGTAGCCGGGGCGGAACCTGACCTTCTCAAAGCCCATTTTGGCGTAAAACTCCTTTAAGAACCCGAGGAGGTGGCGGAAGTTGACGCCTTCGTCCATGACGATCCCCTCGAGCTGCTCGAACTCCGCAAGGTGGGTGGGGTCGACCGCCTCCCGCCGGTAGACCCGGCCGATGCAGAACGCCCGTACGGGCGGTCTCGGGTGCTTTGCGAGGTGCTGGATGGAGAGGCCCGTCGTATGGGTCCGGAGCACGCACTGTTCTGCCTTTGCGGCGCTCCAGGTGCCCCCCCAGCCGGCGGAAGATGTCTCGCCCCCGTGCTCGTGCATATCGCGGACGCGCTCATACCCCGCCGGGAGCGGCCAGCGCTCGCCGAGGAAGAAGGTGTCCTGCATCTCCCGCGCCGGGTGATCCTGCGGCTGGAAGAGGGCGTCGAAGTTCCAGAACGAACTCTGGACGATACCGCCCGCCATCTCGGTGAACCCCATGTCAAGGAGGATACGGCGCATCTCGTCGAGAAGGCGCTGGTAGGGGTGGACCTTCCCGGGGTAGGCGCGCCGGGGAAGTTTCGTCACGTCGTAGCGCCGGAGGGGGAGATCCCTCCATGCACCGGAGAGAATCTGGTCGCGGGTGAGTGTACCCGCCTCTTCCTCGAGGTCAAGCCCTCCGGCGAGGAGGCTGCAGCCAAGAGGCGTGATCGAGACGGTGTAGGTGACGGTCTCCTCCTCCTCCACGAGCCCGCGCCGGAGAAGGTCGGCAACCCCGGGGCCATCTTCAGCCGAACCGTTCTCGCTGATTCGGGCAAACACGG
>MPOY01000545.1 GCA_001896715.1 Methanoculleus sp. EBM-46 | reverse complement strand
TACGGCCTCCGATATCACCCTGTCGGCGCTTTACCGTCCTGCTGCAACTCGCGGAGGGGCTCCACGCTCACGCGGAGTCGGTAAGGGTGAGGAGAAGAGGGTAGGTGTCGATCTTTTTCTGGAAGAAGATAATTGAATATACGCGAAGACTGATCGGACAGGGAGACCGGGTTCAGACAAATTACAGAAAAGTTGAAGCGTTATCGATGGATGAACTGCCAGGAGCGGATAGGAGGATGCAGGGAAGGGAAATGAAGCAACCGTTGTGCGCAATTATTCTTGCAGCCGGCTCATCGTCCCGGATGGGCTCTCCAAAAGCCGTGCTCCCCCTTGGAGGAAAGACGGTTCTGGAACATATCGTTCAAACCTATCTCCTCGCCGGAATTACGGATATCCGGGTAGTGACCGGGCATGATCGCGAACAGGTCCGATCCGTTCTTGAGAAGATCCCGGCCGGGGAGGTCAATAACCCCCGGCACCACGAGGGGATGTACTCGTCCGTCCGATGCGGGGTTGCCTCGTGCGGCCCGGAGATCTCCGGGTATTTCATCCATCCGGTTGATGTCCCGCTCATCACGCCCCGGACCATCAGGTCTCTTTGCGTATCCGCAGACCCTGCCGGTGACCGTATCGCATGCCCGGTGTATGAGGGGCGGCGAGGCCATCCCCCGTTCATCGGGGCATCGTTTGGAAGAGCGATCCTTGAAGAAGACCGCCCACAAGGCCTCAAAGGATTTCTTTATGAGTATTCGGATGCAATCGTTCCGGTAATCGTTGATGATCCGGGAATCCTTTTGAACATGAATACACCCATGGATTACCAGGAAGTGCTCAGGAGAATGGAAAATACTGCCAGCGATCGCCGGGGAAGGGGCAATGAAAAAACTACATGATGCCCATGGGGCCACAGGCATACCGGATGAAAAAGGGGAAGGGCATTTTCATACGAAAAGTGACCTGCCGGTCCCGGTCGGATCAGATCTCTTTCGGGCCGATGCTTATGGAAAGGTGACCGGCAGGGAGCGTTATGCAGCAGATGAATACCCTGCCGGGCTGGTGTATGCCGGGGTTGTCAGGTCTCCGCACCCGCATGCCCGAATCCTCGCTATCGATACGACAGGGGCGCTTGCCTGCCCCGGTGTCATCGCTGTCCTGACAGGCGGGGATATCCGGGGGACGAACCGGACCGGCCTTCCGGAGATGGACCAACCCGTCCTTGCCGATACAAAGGTCCGGTTTACCGGGGATCCGGTGGTGCTGGTCGTTGCTGAGGACAGAGAGCTCCTCAGGCAGGCAATGGCTGCGGTCAAGGTGACGTATGAACCCCTCCCTGCAGTATTCGACCCGGACTCGGCTCTCGCAAAGGGAGCCCCCGTCCTGCATGAAAACCGTAAGGAAGGAAATCTGCTCTTTTCCGGCGTGATCGCGAAGGGAGATGCGGATTTTGCATTTTCCGAATGTGCAGCTGTCCGGGAGGGTATCTTCTCCCTCCCGCGGCAGGAGCATGCGTATCTTGAGACCGAGACCGGCGTGGCAAAGGTTGACGGGGACGGAGTGCTCGAGATGATCGTATCGACCCAGAGCCCGTTCCGGGATTCCCGGGAGATTGCCGCGGCTCTCGGTATTCCACCCGAAAAGGTCCGCGTAATCGCCCCGTATCTCGGCGGTGCGTTTGGCGGCAAGGACGGCATCACGGTGCAGGGGCACCTTGGCCTTGCGGCCCTCCACTCCGGGGGAAGGCCGGTCAAGATATGGAATTCGCGCGAAGAGAGTTTCGTCAGCTCGACAAAACGCCATCCCGGCCGGGTATCCTTGAAGCTGGGATGCACAAAGGACGGCACCCTGCACGCCCTTTCCTGCCGGCTTATCTTTGATACCGGCGCCTATGCCGGCCTTGGCGGCCCGGTCGCCGTATACGGCATGGGGCATGCGGCAGGGGTATACCGTGTCGCTCATAGCCGTGTGGAAGGGATGAACGTGTACACCAATAATCCCCCATCGGGAGCATTCCGGGGGTTCGGGATTCCCCAGGTGATCGCAGCCCTTGAACAGGTCGTGGATATGCTTGCGGAGAGTATCGGGATGGATCCGCTGGAGTTCAGGCTGAAGAATGCGATACGTGTGGGCGATGAGACCGGTCTTGGAATCCGGATGTCCAACTCCGCCGATATTGTCACCTGCCTTGAAAAGGCCAGGGATCACCCGCTCTGGACAGGCCGGGACGAGTGGATACGGCAGGCCCCCGATTACAAAAGGAGAGGGGTCGGCATTGCGACAGGAGTTCTCGGCATCGGGTACGGTCCGGTCATTCCCGATATTGCCAGCGCAAAACTGGAACTTCTCACCGACGGCCGGTTCAGGATCTATGCGGGGGTCGCGGATATGGGCCAGGGCAACAATTCGGCAAACATCCATATCGCCGGGGATGTCCTCTGCCAGTCCCCGGACCGGTTCGAACTGGTCCAACCGGACACGTTCCGGTGCCTGAATTCATCGTCCTCGGCTGCAAGCAGGACGACCTACTCGTACGGGAATGCCCTTATCCTCGCAGCAGGCGTGCTGAAAGAACGGATCCTGGATAAGGTCGCGCAGCTGCATCCCCTCTTCCGGAGAGAGAACCTTATCCTTGTGCCCGGGGCGGTCCGGCATACTCCGGATGGGAGCGATATCGCACTCCATACAATCGCAGAAGCAATGCAGGAGGCGGACAGGGTTGCAACAGCAACCTGGACCGCGCCGGTCAACCGGCAACAGCTTGCCGTTGCACCCGACGTTAAAATGTATGGTTTCCCCCACCTTGCTTATACGTTCACCACGCACCTGACCAGGGTAGAGATCGACGAGATCACCGGGGCGGTGGCCGTCGATGCATACCTCGCCTGGACGGATGCCGGGCGGATCATGAATCCTCATGTATACGAGCAGCAGATCCAGGGAGGAGTCATCCAGGGCATGGGGTATGCACTGTGGGAGGATTTCCGGGTAACGGAAGGGGCTGTTGTGACGAAGAACCTCTCGACCTACATCCTGCCCACCTCAATGGATGTCCCTGACATCCTGTCCGTTCCCGTGGAAACTTATGAGGAGAGCGGGCCTTTTGGCATGAAGGGGGTTGGGGAGATCGGTATCGTCGCGGCACTCCCCTGCATCGCGAATGCTGTTGCCGGGGCTATCGGGTTCAGGGTCTGCGATGCCCCGCTTACGCCGGAGCGGATCCTTACCGCTCTCCGGAGGGCAGCATGAAGATCCGATGCATCGTCAACGGAAAGCAAACCGATCTTGAAACGGCTCCCGACCGAAGGGTCGTCGACCTCCTCCGGGAGGATCTGGGCCTCTGCGGGACAAAGGAAGCCTGCGGGTCAGGGGAATGCGGCGCCTGCACCATTCTCGTCGATGGGGAGAGCCGTCTCTCCTGCCTGATGATTGCCGCCCAGCTTGAAGGAAAGGAGATCGTGACAATAGAAGGTTTTTCAAAAGAGCACCTGCACCCGATCCAGGAAGCGTTCATCGTGCATGGGGCAGTCCAGTGCGGGTTCTGCACGCCGGGCATGGTCCTTGCAGCAGCAGATCTTCTGAAAAGAAATCCCGCGCCGGACCGGCATGAGATCAGGAGAGCGATAAGCGGGAACCTCTGTCGATGCACCGGATACCAGAAGATTGTCGATGCCATCGAATCCCTGGCCCGGGTAGAGGAGGAATCCGATGAGTGAAGTGGCCCTCCCCGCATCGCTCGAAGAGGTGTATGCGATCCGGAAGCGCGAACCCGGTGCTGCGGTGCTTGCCGGAGGGACGGATCTCCTCGTGCGGATGCGGGCTGACGGAAAAAAGCCGCCGGTCCTGATCGGTCTTGAGCGGATACCCGGGCTTTCAGGGATAGCGATACAGGATGGGGTCGTCCGAATCGGGCCGATGGTCACTCACCAGAACTTGCTCGACAGCCCGGTAATCAGGAAACACCTCGCGGTTATGCACGAGGCGGCACAGGTTCTCGGATCGCCGCCGGTACGCCATATGGGTACGATCGGGGGAAACATCTGCACCGCCTCGCCTGCCGGCGATCTTCTTCCTGCCCTGTATGTGCTGGACGCTGAAGTGGAGATATCTTCTCCTGCCAAAAAGCGGGTTGTCCCTATTGCAACGTTTATCACCGGTCCGGGGAGGACAATCCTGACCGGCCAGGAGATCCTTACCGGGATCAGGATCCCTGTTCCCGATCCGGGGTATCAGGGATTTTACCGGAAGGTGGGCCAGCGGAGAGCCCTCGCAATATCCATCGTCAGCATGGCAGCCCTGCTCATGGTCTCCCCGGATAAGACCGTTCGTTCTGCCCGGTTTGCCTGGGGGAGCGTGGGACCGGTTGTCATGCGGTTTCCAGACGTTGAATCATCCTTTGCCGGCAGGACGTTTGGCCCGGCGCTTCTTGCAGATGTCGGGAGGCAATATTCCGAACGGATCCGGCCAATCAGCGATATACGGGCTTCTGCCTCGTACCGGAAGATGGTGGCGGCTGGCCTGCCCCTGAAGATCCTTGAGCAGTGAAAAAAGGCGGCTACGGGCACCCTCCGGCATCGCCTCAACGAGGCTGCCGTCCGGGTTTATCCTTTCTTCTCGATCTGTGTTTGAACGTACTCGATCGTATGTTTGAGTGTTTTGAGTTTCATGACATCCGAGCCCATCATGACGAATCCGAAAGTATCTTCCGTATCGGCAAGGATCCACGAGTACGCGAGCGAATCGATTCCCAGCGCTGCAAGGGGTGCGTCCAGGGTGAGTTTATCGATCGGGGCGTTCGGTACGCGGCGGGCAAGTATCTCCCGCAGGGTCTTCTCAATCTGAGATTCATCCATATTTCTAAAACTCTCTCGTAGAATATATATTC
>MPOY01000188.1 GCA_001896715.1 Methanoculleus sp. EBM-46 | reverse complement strand
GTCGCCATCGTCTGCGACGTCGTGAACCTGATATTCACCACCGCATCGGCCCCGAGGTCGCGCGCGGCGTTGACCATCCGGTTATAGGACTCGGTCCTGGCGTCGGAGAGCATCGACGTGTACTCCTCAAGTTCGCCGCCGACCAGGCTTTTCAATCCGGCAGTGATATCCTTCCCTATATTCTTCGTCCGTACCGTGTTACCAAAGACCACGCCGAGGATCTCTCCTATGGCGTAGCCCGGCACCTCTGCAGTCGTCGTCAGTATCATGATTCACCCTTTGATCTCCTCGATGATGTCCTCGCGCCCTCGCCATACGAGCAGCGCGATGCCGATCACGACAAGCGGGATGCCAAAGATGGGCACCAGAAGCGCGAACACCACGCCGATGACAGTCAGTGCGATCCCCCAGCGTACCTGGTTCCGCATACTTATTTCTGCGACTGATTCGGGGATAATTCTTCGTATTTTCCCTTTTCCCGGAGACCTACCTCGCGCAGAACAGATGCAGTAAAGAGGCTGGAGTCACAATGTGTACGAAGCGTGAGATACAGTTCAATGCTGGTATCGACCAGGATAATCAGGAGTGAAGCGGTTGTATAAGGTGGAATTGGCGACCAGGCTCGCCGACCGGGTTTACGAATACTGGATATCCGCGCCGCAGGTGGCGCGGCATGCACGGGCAGGCCAGTTTGTCATCCTGCGCCTGCATGAGAAGGGTGAGCGGATACCGCTCACCATCTCCGCAGTCAGAGGAGATGCCGTCCGGGTGATATTTATGGCCGTCGGCAAGACGACCCAGGAACTTACGACGCTCCGGGCGGGGGACAGCATCAGCGACGTCGTGGGACCGCTCGGCAAACCGAGCGAGATCGAGAACTACGGCACTTGCTGCGTCATCGGGGGCGGAGTCGGGATAGCGAGCACGCCCCTCATCGCAGAGGAGCTCAAAGCGGCAGGTAACCACGTCATCGGGATCATCGGGGCGCGAAACGCCGACCTCCTCATCCTCGAGGACGAGATGCGGAAGATCTGCGACGAGCTTTACATCACGACCGACGACGGGAGCAAGGGCGTTCACGGGTTTGCAGCCGACGTCCTGAAGAAATTGCTCGCAGAGAGGAAGATCGACCGGGTCTGGATCATCGGCCCCGCCATCATGATGAAGGTCACCTCCGGCGCGACGGTCCCCTACGGCGTCAAGACCTACGTGAGCCTCAACCCGATCATGGTCGACGGGACGGGGATGTGCGGCTCCTGCCGGGTGACCGTCGGCGGCGAGACGAAGTTCGCCTGCGTCGACGGCCCCGAGTTCGATGCCCACCAGGTCGACTTCAACGAGCTGATGCAGCGGCAGCGGATCTACACCGGCCAGGAGAAGGTCGCGCTCGAGCGGTTCGCGGAGCACCAGTGCCGGTGCGGCGAAGGGGGTCACCACCATGGGTGACCGGCCGGCCGACATCCGGATCAGGGATTTCAAAGAGGTCGATTCCGG
>MPOY01000372.1 GCA_001896715.1 Methanoculleus sp. EBM-46 | reverse complement strand
GCTTCTCTGTACCATCTCTCTACAAGTTCATCTTTAGATTGCAAGGGCTCGGCTCCATCGAACTGCCAGGCCTTTCTCCAGCGTGTCCTTTCCTGAGCCAACCACGGATGAACTCTACCTTCGGGCTTGCCAAAAAAATCGGGTGTGGGAAAATGGACGTGAGAGTCAATTATTCGCATGCTTATCATCCCTTCAGTCCCGACATGGCGATCCCTTTTACGATCTGTTTCTGGAAGATGATAAAGAAAATGATCAGCGGTATAGTCGAGACGGCAGCACCGGTCATTATGAGTTCCCATCTGGTGAGATTTTCGCTCGAAAAGTAAGACACACCGACCGGAAGAGTGTACATCTTCGGTGTTTGTGCAACGATGAGAGGCCACAGAAAAGCGTTCCAGTTGCCTATAAAGTTGAAGATCGCAAGCGTCGCGAGCGCCGGCTTTACGAGAGGCATCACAATTCTCAGGAATATACCAAATTCAGAGACTCCGTCGATTCTCGCGGCATCGAGCAGGTCGTCCGGTATTGTCGACATGAACTGCTTCATCAGAAAAACACCGAAGGCACTTATCATACCCGGGAACATTATGCTCCAGTAAGTCTCCATCCATTTCAACTGCCTGACCATTATGTACCACGGTATGACCAACATCTCGGTTGGGATCATTAGTGTGCTGAGTATGAGTATGAATATGATGTTTTTGCCCGGGAAATTATATTTGGCCAGTGTATAGCCTACTAGTGAGTCGAAAAAGAGTACCGAGATAGTTGTCACCACGGCTACTATAATACTGTTCAGGAACCATCTGGGAAACATGGAGTAGTTGAAAATGAACTCGTAGTTGGCCAGCGAGGGGTCTCTAGGAATTACGGTCATCTCGTAGATCTCCTCGGATGTTTTGAAAGAAGAAGAAAACATCCATACGAAAGGGAAGACCATTACAATCGCAAAGATCGATAAAAATATATAGGCAAAAATACTTGTTTTCCTGTCTGTCCTAGTCATATATCCACCCACCAATCAGTATTGGACTCGCTTGTTCAATACCAGCAGTTGCACCAGCGTGATACCCATTATTAACAAGAAAAGTATGACGGTTGCGCTAGAAG
>MPOY01000323.1 GCA_001896715.1 Methanoculleus sp. EBM-46 | reverse complement strand
GCCGTGATCTGGTTCATGAAGGTCAGCGTCAGGCCGGCCGAGATGCGGCCGGGGCTGCAGACATCGATCGATGCCGCATACACCCGAAGCGAGCTTGAGGCGATCCTGGCCGGAACACCGCTTGAATCCTCATCTCTCTCCGAGAACCCGTTCGGGTTGAGGGTTTTAGGCGTGAAATAACCATCGTTAGAAAAACCCCCGGGCCCGGGGTCACTCCCCGCCCCCCTGTTCCCGTGCGATCCGTTCCTCGCCTTTCTTCGATCGTTCGTGCTCCGCCCGCGGCGTCGGGGTCTTTGGCGCCCCCGATGGTCGGCTGGGATCCCGCCCCTCGTTGCCGAGCTCGGCCGGGACCGGGCTGTAGACGATATCGGTCCCCTTATCCTCGAACGGTATCTCCTCATCAGGTTGCTCGTCCCGTCTCCTCCTCCGCTCTTCTGCCATACGCATCACTCCCGGGTGATCCCTGCCGGAAGGTTCCGGACCCATAAAAGTCTACCGGCGCCGGAGCCAGCCTCCGGCCACCGCGACCGCGCCGGCCCCGATGAGCGCCCCCGCCCCCGCGGCCTGCGTTGGCGTCATGGCGGGTGTCGCCTTTTCTGCTGGCGTCGTGGTTATCTCTACCGGCACATCGGCTGTCCGGAATACGAAAGCCCGCTCCCCCGCGCCTGCGGCGATGTAACCGCCGTTTGCGGAGAGGGCGACCGACGTCACGGGCGCACCGGCGTCAAACGACCAGAGCACGCCCCCATCGCCCGAGAGAAGGCGCAAAGTTCCGCCGGCGGTCCCGGCCGCGACGGCCTCCCCCTGTTCCGATACGTCTACGGCGAGGACGTCGCTTTCGGTGTGGTTCTGCCAGATAAGGCCCTCCCGCGGCCGGTAGCAATCCAGGTCGCCCCCTTGCTTCCCGATGATGACGAAGCGTCCGTCGGCCGGGAGGGCGAGCGCGAGGATGGGTGCCCCGGCCTGCACAACCCAGGGGAGTCCCCCGCTCCTCCCGTAGACCTGGAGGACCCGGTCCCGTCCTCCGGCGGCGACGGTCGTTCCGTCGCGGGAGGCGTCGACCGCGGTGACCGGGCCGTACGCGATCCCCTGCCAGAGCAGGTTCCCCCGGCTGCCGATGAGATGAATGACACCGTTGTCGCTTCCGGCGGCGATGTAGTTGCCGTCGGCCGTAAAAGCAATGGACGATACGGTTGCCCCGGCTCCTGTCGAGAAGTTCCAGCCCTCCTTACCCTGGTGGTCAAAGAGGGTGACGCGGCTGCTCCCCACCGCGAGGGACCGGCCGTCCCCGGAGAAGGCAAGATCACGAACGGGTCCTGTGACCCTTTCAGTCCAGTAGCGGTTGCCGCTTGCCCCATCAAGCAGGATGACGTCGCCCGCGTTGGTCCCGGCGGCTACATAGCCCCTTGCATCGGCGACGGCAACCGCCGTTACCGGATCCCCGGCGCTCGTATCCCAGGCGACCGAACCGTCCTGCCGCAGGCAGGCGATCATCCCTCCGTCGGTCCCTGCGACCGCGTATCGGCCGTCTGCGCTGATCGCAACGTCGTTGACGGCGCTTCCCATCGATACCCCCCCGCCGGCAACCATCGGGGCCAGGACGGCGGCAAGGACGATCATCAGTGCTGTTCTTCTCATGGTAACGTTCTCTCCCATGCCTTCTTTCTCGGAGAGTTCCTTAAATTGTTTCACCATGCCCCGGAGAAGGTTGAAGGCAGCCGGTGAGCAACCAATCCCCCGGGTGAGCATCACGATAAAACGAGCAGAAGAAGCGGTCGCCCGCTTCATGCAGGGCTACAACTGTGCGCAGGCAGTCAGTTCGGTCTTCTCCCACGACGCCGGGGTGCCCGAGGAGACCATCCTCCGGGCGGCAACCGGGTTCGGCGGCGGGATGGGGCGCACCGGGGGCGCTTGCGGGGCGGTGTCGGGGGCAGTCCTCGTCATCGGGCTCATGGTCGGGAGTGCCGGACCGGATGAGAAAGAGGCGAAGGACCTGACCTACGACCTCACGCGAGAGTTCGTCGAGCAGTTTGCCGAAAGGACCGGCAGTGTCTCCTGCACGGAACTCCTCGGCTGCGACCTCTCGACCGATGAGGGGCGAGCGCGGGCCCGTAGAGATAACCTCACCCGGACCCTCTGCCCCCGGTACATCCGGAATGCGGTCGATATCCTCGAAGAGGTCCTCGCACCCGTCATTTCCGGGCGGCCCGCCAGCCGGTGAGAGGGCCGGGGAGGGACGGCAGCCGGAGCATCCGCGCGATCTCGCCGGTGCCGAGGTTCTTTGCCGTGAGTGCCCGTTTCTCGACCAGGTTCCAGGAGAGGAACGCGAGAGCGAACGTCACGGCAAACGAGAGCCCGAAGAGCGCCGGGAGGAGGAGCGCGTTCGCTGTGACCAGGATCAGCATCTGCTGAACCGGGTAGTGGTAGATGTAGATGCCGTAGGAGAAGTCGCCCGACCTCCCGAAGGTGTTCAGGTAGGGGATGGGGAGATGCGCGGCGTAGATGGTGAGGTAGGGGATGCAGACCACCCCGGCGACGGTTGGGTAAGGCGTCAGGGTCGAGAGACCGAGCAGGAGGAGCAGCGCCCCGGCGACGGCCGGCCGGTAGGTGATCCGCTCCCGGTGAAGGTAGAGGTATGCCCCGATCAGGAAGTAGAGGGTGAACCGGACCTTCGCCATCCGGGGGTCGTCGAACCAGTATATCCAGACCAGGATGTTTACGACGGCAAGGGCGGGAATGGCGCCCCATCGCCGGAGGAGCCCGGCAATCCCGAGGAGGGCGACGACCCCGTACATGGCGACCTCGACGGGTATCGTCCAGAGCGAGCCGTTGACGTAGGTCCACGGGTTCTCCTGGAAGAGGCCTATCGCGGATCCGTCCTCGAAGAACGGTATGGTCGCAAGCCCCGCCGGGGAGAAGAGAGCGTTAAAGTACTCCCCCGGGGAAAGGGTCGTCATCAGCGGACCGATAACAAAGAGCGTGATGAGAACCGCAGGAATAAGCGCCGGGACGACCCGGAGGAACCGTTTCCAGGCGAACCGGAGCGGTGATGCGGTCGACTCCCAGCTCGCGGCGATCAGGTAACCGCTCGTGACGAGGAGGACGGCAAGTCCCGCCTGTCCCATGAGCACGAACGGATTGGAAAGCCCTATGCCTGTGTAGCCAAGCCTGAGCGCGTAGGCGTGCAGGATGACGATCACCACCGCCGCAGCGAACCGCAGGAAGTCGAAGTTGTTCGAGAACCGCCCCCCCGGAACGCTCCCCCCTCCGCCGGCCGCTCCCGGGCGTTCTGTATTCATGGCAGTCGGATTCCTTTCCTCATTGTACAGCGACAATCGTTAAATATTTAGTCAAAATATTCTTTGGTTCTCGTGCCGCCGGCAACAACCCTTAAATATGCGGCCAGAACATCCTCCTCAATGGACCCGCTGGTCGTCGCCACGTTCGCCGTCGTCATCCTGCTTGAGATCATCGTCCCGCTCGCGCTCGGTTACTGGATTGTCCGGAGGTTCGGCGTTCCCTGGCGGATCTTTCTCCTCGGTGCCCTCTTCTTCATCGCCGTGCAGGTCGTCCACACCCCGCTCGTCCTCGTGACACAGAGCCCGCTCTACCTCGCCCTTCTGCCGTCCGGCACGACAATGGCCCTTGCCGGCCTTGCCGTCTATCTCGGCCTCATGGCCGGCCTCTTTGAAGAGATCGGCCGCTACGTCGTCTACCGTTACTACTTCCGGCGGCGGGGTATCCCCCTCACCCGCGAGACCGGCCTCCAGTTCGGGGCCGGGTGGGGCGGCGTCGAGAGCATATTTGTCGCGCTCCTCGTCCTTTCGAGCATGGTCTCCTACATCGCCCTCACGAGCGACGGCGGAATGGTACCGCTCCCCGACGACCCCGCGGTCCAGGCACAGGTCGAGACCCTCAAGGCCCTCACGCCGCTCGATATCCTGCCCGGCCTTGCCGAGCGGATGATGACGATCACCCTCCACGTCGCCTGGTCGCTCCTCGTCCTCGCCTCGCTCGTCTACGGCGAAAGATTGCTCCTCGTCCTCGCCGTCCTCTGGCACGCCGCCGTCGATGCCGCGGCCGTCTACCTTGCCGCGACGATGGGTATTCTCGTGACCGAGGCGGTGGTATTCGTCTTTGCGGTGATCGGTCTCATCTATATCCTGTGGGAGTGGCGGCGGATGGGGGCAAGAGCGGCCTCCTAGCCGCCCCACTCGTGCAGGTAGCCCCGGCGTTCGAGCGGTTTTCCGTCCGCGAGGACCACCCGCTCGGGTATGACCCTGCCGATGACGTGCGTCCGAACGCCCGGGACCGGGAAGATATCGGCGGGCGCGGTGAAGAGAAGTTCAAAGTCCCCTCCGCCGTGGAGTGCGAGTTCCCGCCCCTCCTGTTCCGGGACGCCGGCAGGGAGGGGGAGACGGGCGGTCTCGATGGCAAACCCGCAGTCGTTCACCGCGAGAAGGTCGTAAAGAGAGAGGGCGAGGCCGTCGGATATATCCATCATCGCCGAGACGCCGGCACGGCCGAGGCTCTCACCCTCCGCCACCCGGGGTTGCGGTTCGAGAAGTTCTTTCCTGTGCTGCTCGTAGCCGGCAAGGGCCGCCTCGGCCTCCCCGAGCGGCCCGGTGACCGCGATGACGTCTCCCGGCCGCGCCCCCCGCCTTCGAGCGATATGCTCGGGCCTGACCGTCCCAAGGCCCGTGCTCACGATCGTCAGTTCCCGGTGGGCATCAAGATCCCCGCCCACGAGCTCGGCGCCGAACGCCGTGCAGCAGTCCCGGGCGCCCGTCATGATACCGGCGAGCCGTTCCGGCCTATCAAGGCCGACCGCGAGGAGGACCTGCCCCGGCACCGCCCCCATGCTCGCTATATCCGAGAGCGTGACCGCCACCGCCATCCAGCCCACCTGCCAGTCGGTCATCCCGGCGGGAAAATCGGTCGTCTCGTGGAGCATATCGGTGCTCGCGACCATAAGGAGATTTCCGCAGGGGATGACGGCGCAGTCGTCGCTGAGCCGCTCCGGGTCGATGATCGTCCCGATCAGCCGGTGCAGGCCCCGTTCATCCACCGCGACGCACCTCCTTCTCCCGCTCGCTCCGGTACTCTTTGAAGAGGTACTCGACCCGCTCGGCCTCCTGCTCCCGCCGGTACTCTTTCTGCCCCTCCTCCCACTCGCCGAGTGCCTCGCTGACGGCCCCGGTCTTTGCCGCCCCGGTCCTGCCCCGTATATCCGGCTCGATGGCGCCGGCCGGGAGAAGGGGGAGGCCGGCCTCCCGGGCGACCCGGAGAAGGTGCGGGTCGGGAGGCTCCCCGCCGACGACCAGCGCCCGCATCCCCATCCCCGCAAGATCCTTCACCACGCCCCGCCCCCAGCCGTGCGCCCGGGGGACGTAGAGGACGTCGCCCGCGGCGATGCCGATCTCCTCCTGGAGAGCCCGCACCCCGTCCCGGGTGAGGGAGTCGAGCACCTTGAGCGGGGTGTAGTCCTCGGAGACCTCAAGCTCGGCAACGGTCTGCATCCGTTCGAGGCGTTTCTTCAGCCGCCGGGACCTCCGCCGTTCGCCACGGAGCTGCTCGCGCAGGCTCTCGATCGTTGCGTCCTTCGTCGCAAGTTCCGCATCTCGCCGGACCTTCCGCTCGGTCGCGGAGCGTGCCCGTCGCAGGTCCTGTTGCAGTCGCTCCACCTCGCGGTCGCGTTCCCGGAGGTCTTCCTGCAGTTCCTGGACGTAACTCCTGAGCCGCTTCACCATACCGTCGAGCGCCATCACCCGTTCGTCCTCGATCGGCCGTTCCTGGACCGCTGCCGCCGGTTCGGCCTCTCGCGGGGCCGCCGGAGCGCCCTGCAGGTCCGTGAGGACCGCATCAAGCGGCTGGCCCCGGAGCACCCGCGCCCGCACTTCATCGAGGTCGACCCCCGGCCGCACTCGCTTCACGATATTGCGGAACTTGTTCTGGAGGCTCCGGAATGCCTCCAGGGCCGCTGAGAGGGCGTCGCGCTCGTGGTCGTTCGTGTAGGAGAACCGGGCGGTCAGGTCGTACTTCGCCTCCACGGAGAGCGACTGCTTCGGCGTATAGGGGATGGCGTTGAACGCCCGGCGGATCTTCTCGACCGAGTAAGGCATCTCGCGGACGTCGGAGGCGATGATGAGTGGTTTTCCGGCGCCGTAGAGTTCCTCGACGATATCGGACATCGTCATCTGGCGGGAACTGGTGAGGAGAACCAGGTTGCCGTCGAGATCGACGGCGGCGATACCGGTCGTCGTCCCCGGGTCGAGCCCGACGATCAGGTAGCGGGGGCGGCTGGAACGCGGTTCGAACCGTATCCGGTCGAGTTCTCTCCCGGCCACCCGGACCTGGACATCGGCGCCCCGGGAGGAGTGGACCGGCACCCTGTCCCGGGGCGCAACGACCCGGAAAAGAACCCGCGAGAACCCGCCGAAGGCCTTCGTCTCCTTCTTCTCGTAGTCGAGGCCGGCACCCCTGAGCCGGGCCTCGATCTCGCGGGCCTTCTGCATCACGGCACCGTGGATCTTCCTTGCATACCGGTTCTGGCTCCACCCGCCCCGCCCGGGCGAGCGGTGCCGACTCACCACGATGTCGGTCGTGTTCTCAAACGCTATCACCTCGACGCCCGCCCCGAGAGAGGCCACCTGTGCGGTGGTCCGGGCCTCGGCGTAGGGGTCGAATTTATTAAAACTGATGTTGTAGCGTGCTGCCACCTTTCCGAGGCTCTCCGTCCTCTCGCCGCCGGTCACCTGGACAAGTTTTGTCGAGGGCGGGAGCGCCTGCAGGAAGGTGCGGAGCTCGTGCTGGTCGGCGGCGATCTCCTGGATGCTGTCCACCGCGAGGATGTCGGGTTCCTCGGCGGCAAGGATACGCTGGAGCCGGAAACCGGTGACCTCCTCGACGCCCGTAATCTCGCCGTCCTCTGCCCGGGCAAGGGCGTAGACGGGCCGGCGCGTGCGGGAACGGACCGAACCTTTGATGATGTCGATACCAAAGACCTTCACTCCACCACCCGTGCCAGTGCTTCTTCGAAGGCGTACTCGATGCCGTATTTCCTTTTGAAGTACTGGAGGATGTTCCCGATATCCCGTGCGAGGATCTCGCCGGCGTTCGGGTGCGCTATCTCTACCCACTGCGGCCAGTCGATCAGCCAGCACTGCTTCTCGTCGACCATGACGTTGAACTCGCTTAAGTCGCCGTGGATAATGCCGAGGCGGTAGGCCTCGCGGATGTTATCGAGGATCTCGTCGAGGATGATCTCCGGTTCCGCAAGTGCCGCTCGCGAGAGGTTGACGCCGGGGACGAACGACATCGCCACGACGTGCCGATTCTGGTCGATAGGGAGCGGCACCGAGACCGCGGGGTGGAGGGTCTTCAAGGCATCGTACTCCATCTTTGCCGAGTGGCTCGAAGCAAAGAGCCAGGGGCAGTGCCCGGCCTCCGGCATGTAGCCGCGCTTCAAGCGGGCGGACTGAAACGACCTCTGCCCGACCCGGTGGAACTTCAGCACGACGACGCCAAGGCCCATCGCCTCGTAAACCTCCGACTCTTTCCCGACGCCGATGAGGCAGCCGAGTGCCTGGACGGTCCCGCGGCGGGTGAGGGTGTGGAGGGCCAGGGTGTCGTAGCCGTCAAAGACGAGAGCGTAGCCTTCGTAGGGTGTCTTCTCGTACCTGACCATGCCCATGGCCATCAGCCTGCCCAGCCGGTAGGCGAGCTCGGACTCGGAAAACCCCGTTGCCGGCCTGAGCACCTCGAGCGGCACCCACTGGTAGCGGCGCATGAGACGTTCGAGGGCGAGCAGGATCCGGAGTTCGTAGGCGTGCAGGGATCGCACGTATTCTGCAGGAACAGGCATCTTCTACACCATTTATGTGCCACGGTGATAAAAGAATGATCGAGGAAAGATGCAGTGCAGCAAGTGCCGCCGCGACGCGGTCATATACCAGCGATACTCGGGGCTGCACCTCTGCGAGCAGCACTTCAACCGCGATCTCGAGGCGAAGGCAAAACGGGCCATCCGGGAACACCGCTGGATCGCGTCGGGGGATACGGTGGCGGTGGCGCTCTCGGGGGGAAAGGACTCAAGCGCCGTCCTCTACTTCCTCCACCGGCTCCTCCACGAGCGCCGCGATGTCCGGCTGATGGCGATAACCGTGGATGAGGGGATAGGGGGCTACCGCGATCCGGCCCGGGCCCGGGCGATCGCCGAACGCATCGGCGTTCCCTGGGTGACGGCGTCATTCCGTGAGGAGTATGGGGTCACGCTCGATGAGATTGTGGCACGAAAGGGGACGGGGCTCTCCTGCTCCTACTGCGGCGTGCTCCGGCGGGCGCTGTTGAACCGGGTCGCCCGCGAAGAAGGCGTCACGAAGTTCGCCTACGGGTTCAACCTGGACGACGAGGCGCAGTCGGTGTTGATGAACGTCCTCCGGGGCGATCCCTACCGGCTCACCCGCCCGGTGCGGGAGGTGGCAGGGTTTGTCCCCCGGATCAAGCCGTTCATGTATATACCGGAGCGCGAGGTGGCGCTCTACGCCTTCCTCCACGTCGAAGGATTTGACCTTGCGGGCTGCCCCTACGCGGCAGATGCCCTCCGGGGGGACGTCCGGGGGATCCTGGATGCCTACACCTACCGCCACCCGGCGACGAAGTACTCGCTCGTCAACCTGGGCGAGGCCCTCCGGAACCCGGAGCAACCGCCGGAGGGAGGACTCCGGGTCTGCGAACGGTGCGGCGAGCCGTGCGGGGAGGTCTGCCGGGCCTGCCAGGTCCTCGACGAGGTGCGGAGGGGTGCCTGAAGGCCCCTCACAGCATCGGCAGGCAACCGCCGGTCACGCCGGCGAATATCTCCATGAACTGTTCGGGGTGGTTGAGGAAGGCGACCGACCGGGGGCGGCCGATCAGGTCGTAGAGCCCGGTGCCCTTCTCGATACCGAGTTCGGGAACCTCTGTCGGGTCGCAGTAGCGCACCGGCGACGCGTCGGGGTAGTGCGGGTTTTTCACGAGCGCCCCTCCCTCCGTCTCGTAGTAGGCAGCGCCCCGTTTTTCGGCAAAAGGACCGTAGTTGCTTGAGAACTCCGCCGAGACGAGGTTTGCCATCACAAGATCGACCTTTCCGGGGTTGATGGTCACGTGGCCGTACCCCGGCGGGATCAGGATCTTATCCCCGGCGATGCCCCGGATCATCACCACGTCGTCGGCACTTCTGGTCTGGAGGAGGTAGTGCCCCGTCCCCGAGATCACCTCGTAGATCTCCGGGTAGAAGACCCCGGCCAGGTTTAATGTGTGGTAGTGTCCCATCGTCTTGACGTGCTCCCCGCAGAGGGTCGCCGCTGGAATGACGGTGATGTCGTAGCGGATGTGCTGCTGTCGGAGCCACGCCCGGTCGCTCTCGTTTTTGGCGAGGTCGCGGTACATAAAATAGAGGGGTTGATCGAAGGTGCAGCCGGGATCTGCGAGAACCTCCCGCATCTCATCGATCGTCCTTGCCTGCGGTTCCGGTTTGGGCCCGTCCCAGTATCCGTTCATCACTTTTTCTTACGGTACGCGAATATATAATACCCTGCACCGATGATGGCGACCGCAATTACAGCGAGGAATACCGGATTGGTGAAGAGGGTGCCTTCTTTCTTCTCGAGTGCGACCTGCACCTTCATGGTATCCGATATCTTACTGTTGTCAAGGTCGTCGCGGTAACGGATCTCGGAGTCGATACCGTAATTCTTCAGGGTCGCATCGGCATCGATGCTCACCTCAAACCGTGCCGTCGCGGTCTCGCCGGGAGCAAGGTCGCCCAGGTAGGCGGTGTCGTCGCTGCTGGTGAAGGGGTCGACGGCGCTGATCCGGGCCTGAGCACTGTAGACCTTTGCCGCCCCTGCGTTTCTGTACACGACCTCAAGGATGCTCTTGCCGCCCGGGTGGAGCGTCACCGTCGGCGAGGCGACATCAAAGTCTATCTTGCCGCCGACCGGAAGGCCGATCGTCACCGGCCGGGAGGCCGTTGACTTCCCCTCGTAGTCCTCGTAGGCGACCACGATGTCCAGCGGATAAGACTGGGGTTCGGCGCTATCGGCGACCGCGACCTTGAACTTCACATCCACCGTCTCCCCTGGCGCAAAAGTCCCGATGTAGGCGTTGCTGTCGGTGGGGATGAGCGGGCTTGCGCCGTTTCTCGCGACTTTCGCGACCGCCTTATCTGCTGCGTCGTGCCCGATGTTCTTCAAGGTCATGGAGACGTAGCCTTCCGTGCCGACGTTTAACGATCGGGTCTGCACGTTCAGGACCTCGACGCGGAGGCCAGGCGTGACCAGGACGGTCAGGGGCAGGGTCTCGGTCTTCTTCTGGTAATTGTAGCGGAGGAGGTCGCCATAATCCTCTGCATCCTGCAGGTAGGTGTAGGTCACCTCAAGCGGGAGGGTGTAGGTGCCCGGCGCTGCCGAGTCTGCCACCTTCACGTTGAACGTGGCGGGCAGGGCTGCGCCCCCCATGATGTCGCTTAAGAACTGGGGGTCCGTCTTGACGGTGAACGGGGCATCGTTGCTCTTGAGCGCTACGGTGACCAGCTTCGCGGTATTCGGCAGGTCGTCGGGGGGGAGCGACGGAATGGCGATCTTATGAGTATTCAAGCCGCTATTCGATATGATGACCGTCAGGCCGGTCTCGGCGCCCGGTGCAAACTCATTGGTGCCGGCGATCGTTGCCGAAAGTTCTGGGTTTCCATAAAGGTACTTGGCCCCCGCCGCCGACCCCGGCACAGCCAGGAGTGCCAGCAGGAGCATCAGTACCGGTACGTGCTGCCAACGCATCTCTTCACCTTGTTGTTATTTTAGCAACAACATTTATTATCAGGCCGTATATATATGTGATGGATGACGGCTCCCCGGGATATTCCAAACGACCTCATCGAATCTCTCAAGTCGCTTGGGCTTACAAGGTATGAGGCCCTCGTCTACATCGGCCTCCTCAGGACGACGGGTGCGACGGCGACAGAGGTCCACGAGACGTCCGGGGTGCCGCGCGCGTCCGTCTACCCGGTCCTCGACCGGCTCGTCCAGAAAGAACTGGTCAGCGTCTCTCACACCACGCCCAAACGGTTCGACGCGGTTCCGCCGGGCCAGGGTATCGAGAACCTCATGCGCCGGATCGAGGATGATGCGGAGAGTGCTCGTTCAGCTCTCGAGAGGCTCTACCGGGAGAAGCGGCCGGAAGCGCGAGGGAATCAGGAACCGATCTGGACGATCTACGGGGAAGAGAACATCAGAGCCCGCCTCTCCGATATGTTCCTTGGCGCGGAGAGAAGAGTGGAGATGCTCGTAGCCCGGGATCTCCTCGTCGAACACGTACTTGCGCTGCTCGGCCCCGTTCCCGAATCGGTGCAGGTCGATATCATCACCGATACCTGGGAGGGGGAGCAGCCTTCCCGGTTCAGGATCCATGCTCATCCCCCCGGCGCGCACCAGAAACCACACACGTCGCCGGGAAAAGGCCTGCGCTACGAGAGCTCCGGCATCTTCCTCGCGGACGACGTCCGGGCGCTGATCTGGATGGGCTCAAGCGGCGAGCAGCCTTCGGCGCTCTACTCGGAGTCTACCGGACTCGTCCAGTTCGTCAGGCGCTATCTCACCAGCATCATGGAGTGGGTGGGAGCGACCGGTCAGTAATCCTCGAGGTAGCCCATCTCCCGGATATCGATCACCCCTTTGAGTGCCCGGGTCACGATGAGCTTTCCTGCCTCCCTGACGGCGGCCATGGCGTTCGTGCCCCCGACCATCGCCACGCCCACGTACTGCGGGCTGACCGGAACCCCGAGCAGGGGGGCGTTCGGGGCACCGACGTCCAGGACGCCGGAAAACCCGATAGCCGCGAGTTCGTCGAGCACCGTGCCCACGAGCGGTTCCGCTTCCATATGGCACTCCCGGATGTTTGCAAGTATGCTGCCGTTCCCGTGATGCATGACGTCGAGGATCGACGTGGTCTCCTGGGATATCAGGACCTCAAGGGGGTCGAGCGTGGTGTCGCGATAGAGGATCATGCTCGTGAACCGCCGGGGAACCCGCGCCTCGATCTCGACAACCCCGCCTCCGATCGGGTTTAACGGGATGCCGCGCCGGAGGAGGAGGGCATCAAGGGTGATGCTGCACATCGTGCAGACGGCGTGCCGGCCGTCCGGCACGGTGTAGCCGCCGATCTCTTCCCCTGCTTCGGCGACCCTGATCCGGTCGCTGATGGTGATCCCCGTCCGGTGGGCCTCTTTCATGACGGAGAGCGCGAACTCAAGGTCGCGGTTCTCGATGAGCGAGAGGTTGTAGATGATCGTCCCGGTGTCCTCCTCCGGGCGATAGGTCACCCTGAGCGCGTACTCCTCGATGCGGTGGTTGGTGAACTTCAGGGGGACATGCATTATCAGATCTCTTGTGCGATCAGGGAAAAGGGTTCCTTTCGGGGTGCTCCGGCGGGCGGCGGGGGAGATGGTGGATGAACCGGCATGTCGAGCGGTTCAGAAATGAGGCGGGCAGGCCGGAGACCGACCCCGGTCGCGGGGTGACGCGCGACTCCGTGGCAGGCTCTCCGGAGAGTAATTCCCTCCCCCTCACCCGGCCCCGGATGCAAAACTTGTTCTACCTGTCTGTGATATTATACGATGAATGGAGAGTGGGACTCGGGAGAAAGCCCGGAATGTGCTGAAGCGGATACTCGAAGCGGCCTCCTTCGCCGTGGCGGAGGTCGACGACCCGCTGGTTTTATCCGGAATCAGAGGCGATACCGCCCTGCTGGTGCTCTGCTCTGATGACCCGGAGACAATCAGAAAGTTTGATTCGATGAACTACCGCCTGCGCACCGGCGATGACGACCTGGTCTGCAGGAAACTGCTCTTTACCCTCAACCCGGCGGTGCAGACGGAGGACTGCATGCGGTGGGGTGCCGATGAGTTCACCCTCTACGCAGGCAGGGCTGCGCTTGCAAAGGTGCTCGGGCAGACCCTGGTCCTGGATATCGGCCGGCCGCCCCCGGCCACCCGCGGTGAGTCGGTAGAGGACGCCCCCGTGGCCGTGGAGGAAGAGCCGGAAGCGGGACCGGAGCTGCCCCATCTTCCCGTCCGGATCACCGAAAAGCGGGCCTGCGGCATCGCCGGGCTGCACGGTTCGGCGAAGTGCCGGTTCATCCCCTGCTGGAACTACCGCTACGTGAGCACCGGCGAACGCGAGGTGAAAGATAGACTGGTCTCCTTTGACGCCGAGGGCGCAGGATCCATCAACGCCATCAACGGCATGAAGATGGAGATCGACCAGGGGTCTATCGAACGGGAACCCGTCCCTTTCGGCTCCGAGATCGTGCCCGCCCGGCTCGTGCGGGAGGACGTCGAGGGGCAGATCGTGCGGGAGGTTATCGATCGGCTCACCCAGCGGCTTCGGTTCCGTTACGAGAAAGGCGACGCCATCTTCTACGAGGAAAAGACCCTCAAACCCGACCGGAGCAACATCAAGGTCGACCTTGAGATCATATACGTGCCGGTCTGGCAGGTGCGGGGCGGGAGCAGGATTGTCGAAGTCAACGCGTTCACGGGCGAGGTCCTCTCGATGCCGATGGATGAGGGCGTCGAACTCCTGTAGGGAACCATGATTGTCGTCATCGGCGGTGGGCCCGCAGGAAGGATCGGGGCGATGCATCTTGCGCATGCGGGAAGGGAGGTCCGGCTCATCGAGAAGCGTAAGATCGGCGGACAATGCCTGCACGACCGGTGCATGACCATATGCGCTCTAAACGACATCGCCCGACTCATCGAGTACGCCCGGACCCAGAAGGATCTCGGTATACTCGACTCGGTCCCGACCGTCTCTTACCCGGCGGTCGTACGGAGAATGCGCGATGTCCAGGAGAAACTCTCCACGGTCCTCGACGCTGAGACCCGCCGGGCGGGAGTCGATATCGTCTACGGCGCCGAGGGCAGACTGGAGGGGGGCCGGGTCTTTGTCGACGACGAAGAGGTCCGGGCCGACGCGGTCCTTGCGGCCACAGGGTCGCGGGCGGCGATCCCCGATATCCCCGGCACCGATCTCGCCGGGGTCTACACCTACCAGACGCTCCCCGATATGGAAGAACTCCCGTGCCGCATGGTCATCATCGGCGGCGGGGTGGTGGCGGCGGAGTTTGCCCACGTATTCCGGGCATTCGGTTCCAATGTCGACATCATCGCCCGGCACGAGGTGCTCCGCGGCCTCGACGGAAAGGTCCGCGCCGCCGCGATACGCGACCTCTCCGGGGTAGAGATCCGCGAAGAGACTGCGGTTCTCCGGATCGAGGGCAGCGACCGGGTCCGATCGGTCCTGCTCGCCGGCGGCGAGGAGATCGAGGCCGACGCCGTCCTTCTCGCCACCGGGCTTCTCCCCCGGTCGGAGTCGCTGCAGGGGCTCAAAAAAGGTCCGGATGGCGCGGTCATCGTCGACCGGCGGATGCGCACGAGCGTGGAGGGGGTCTACGCCGCCGGCGACGTCATCGGCCCACCCTACCTCACCCCCGCCGCCCGCCGGGAGGGCACGGTGGCCGCCGAGAACATACTCGGTCACCCAGCCATCATGGATTATACAGGCATTCCGCAGGCGATGAGCCTCCGTTACGACTACGCGTTTGCCACGACCGGGGCCGACGGAGAGGGCGTCACCCTCTCTGCCCCGGCCCCCGCCGGCCCCGGTTCGTTCTGGGACGTGGCGGGAGGCTGGGCGGGGCTTGCGCAGGTCCGGATCGATCCGGAAACCGGTCGGCTCGTCGGGGCCGCGGCCTGCGTCCCCGGGGCTGCAACCCTCCTCTCCTACGTCGGCTACCTGATGAAGCGCGGCATCACCGCCAGTGACTTCGACGATATCGTCGAGGTCCACCCATCGACCGACGGCGTCTACGGGCTTGCCCGCTATGCCGCCGATATGCTCCGGAAGAGAGATGGGTAAGATGTCCCGGCGCTCTTAGATCTGCCGGAACATCTGCCCGAACTTCGGTATGAAATCTTTCTTTCGGGACATGACGCCCTTGAGCCGGACGGGCTGATCCCGGAGACCCAGTTTGGCGATGCAGGCTTCATCCCCGGCGGCGAAGAGGTCGCTTGCGTCGCCAAAGACGTTCGTGAAGAGGGCAAAGAAGCAGTCGACCCCCATCGTCGTCCGCAGGCGGTCGAGTTCGGTGCGGATCTCGCCAGCCTCGCTCTCTGCAAACTCAAACGACGACGTCATCACCTGCGAGACCATGATGCTCCGTCCGAAGAGGTTGTAGCGCTTCATGTCCCGGGTGAGGAGCTCGTCCTTCGGGAGGGCATCAAGGTCCATACCCTTCTGGATCAGTTTCGGCCCGAACTCGGCCGGGTCGACACCGGCGATCTCCGCAAGGTAGTCTGCCGCCCGGATATCCACGGGCGTCGTCGTCGAGAGCTTCATCACCATCGTATCCGAGAGGATCCCCGCAAGGAGAAGCCCGGCGGTCGGCGGCGTGGGCTCGATAGAGGCCTCGATGAACTTGTTCGCGACGATCGTCGATGTCGATCCCAGGGGATCGTTGAGGAACTTCACCGGCTTTAAGGTGGATATCGCGCCGAGGCGATGATGGTCGATGATCTCGAGGATATCCGCCTGCTCTATCCCGTCCACGGCCTGGGAGTACTCGTTGTGATCGAGCAGGATCACCGACTTCTGGACGTCCTGCATCAGTGCCGTCCGGGATACGAGCCCGATATGGCGCCGGTCCTCCCCGACGACGCAGGCGGTCCTGAACCTCGAGCTCGAGACGACCCCTTTCGCGTACTCAAGCGAATCTTCCAGGCGCACCGTGGGGACATCGGTCTCCATGATCATGCGCGCGGGGAGAGAGAGGCTGATCATCTTGCCGACACTGAAGGCATCAAGCGTCGTCGCGAGGACCGAGGCCCCCCGCGCCCGGGCGGCGGCGATCACCCGCTCACCCACCGGCGCGCCCTCGGCGATGACGAGTGCGGCGACTCCTGCCGATATCAGGGCGAGCTGGGCCGGTTCGTTGTCCCCGACGATCGCGATGTCGTCCGGCGTCATCCGCGAGAGAGTGACGTGCAGGGCATCGATGACGGTGTAGACCCGCCCCTCCCCGAGCACCTCGTGCGCCGATACGACCGTCCGGGCATCGAGGATGCGGGCAAGGGTTGCAAGGGGCATCGGGACGAGCGAGAGCTGCTCGCGGGGGTTCTTTCGGACGTAGGCCCGGGCAAGGCCGTACTCGCTGACAAGCCCGACCAGGGTCTCTTCGTCATCCGTGATCGGTATATTCCGCATATCGTAGGTATCCATCAGGGCGGCGACGTCGACTGTCGGAACATCCTGCCGGGCGCTCCGGGTATCGAGCGGTATATCCGATACGCTTGGTTCGACGCTTGCGATATAGACCGGAGGCTCGACGTTGAACGTCTCAAGCGCAAACCGGGTCTCCGCGTTCACCTCCCCGCACCGGGCGG
>MPOY01000060.1 GCA_001896715.1 Methanoculleus sp. EBM-46 | reverse complement strand
CGTGACGACCGAACCCATCGATATGATCCGGGTGCTTGTCCCGGGCGACATCGGGACCACCACCCTGCGCGTTGCAAAGGTGGCTAAAAACGGCACCGTATTGAACGAGACGACCGTCGACTACCACTGGCTCGAGGAGAACCTTCCCGTCCAGGGCGACGGCGTAACCAAGTACTACCACCAGTGGTGGATCTTCGATGAGAATCCGGCTTACCCGGACCCGGACGAGGCGAATTGGAACAGCGTCTTCAACGGCAAAGGACGGTTCGGCGCCGTGAAGGGCACCGACATCAAGGACATCTGCGACCTGGTCGGGGGAGCTTCCGAAGGGGATCTTATCCACCTGAACAGCAGGGACGGCTATAAAACAGGTCTTCAATACGACTGGGTCTACAACCCCCACCCGCGTCAGGGCCCGGCCACCCTCTGCTGGTATAATGCAGGCGGAGGCAACGACCAGGGAGTCGGCTACCCCGATACCGGCTACTTCCCGAGCATGCGCCTGATCTTCTTCGCCGACAACTCCACGAACCCCTGGGGGCTGCACATCTTCGGCATCTACGACGCCTACCTGGCCTGGGGCACGTGGGAAGACGCTACCACGGGCTGGTCGGCAAAGTGGATCGATGCGGTCATCATCGAGGTAGATTTTTACACCTCCACCCCGGTCGCGAACTTCACCGCCGATGTGACCACGGGCGACGCCCCGCTCACCGTCCAGTTCACCGACGCCTCGACAGGCGCTGAATCCTGGTCCTGGGACTTCGGTGACGGTGCGACCTCGACCGACCGGAACACGACCCACAGTTATCAGAGCGCGGGCACCTACACCGTCACCCTGACGGTCGAGAACTCTGCCGGGAGCGACAGCGCGACCGCGACCATCACCGTGATCGAACCCGGCGAGCCCGGGGAGACGGGCACCCTTACCCTCCACCCCGGCTGGAACTTCGTCTCGACCCCGAAGCGCCTCGTTAACGGTGCAAACACCTTTGCGATCTTCAAGGACGTCGATACCGCCGATCACGCGGTCCTGCTCTACGACGGCATAACCGGCTGGAGATCGGCCAATTTGACGACACCCTTCCGGCCGCTCGACGGGGCCTGGGTCTACGCAAACGAGACCTGCTCGATCCCGCTCGCCCTCGCCGCCGACGGTCCCGAACTCCCGCCTGAAAAAGACCTTGCAAAAGGCTGGAACGCGATCGGCTTCACCGGAACCGACCCCAGAACCGCAAAGGAGACCCTGCTCTCGCTCGGCGATAGCTGGACCACGCTCATCGGTTTCGACGCACAGGATCAGGAATACGGCGTTTCGATCCTCCGCGGCGCAAGCGGCCGTCACGGTGAAGAACGCCCGATGTATCCCATGCGGGGTTACTGGCTCTACATGACCGACGCGGAGACGCTCGGTGCCGTCGGGTGAGAAGGTGAAACCACAACACGGCATTGTACTGGTCCTCCTCATCGGCCTCATCGCCGGGGCGGCGGCGGCCGGGGATCTACCCCCCGCCCTCCCCCATGAGTTCTACGGGAACGTGGCGATCGACGGCTCTCCCGCACCTGCCGGGACCGTCGTCACCGCGATGATCGGAGGTACCGCCTGCGGCTCCGTCGAGGTGACGAGCCCCGGAAGATACGGCGATCCCGACTGGAACCTGGGGAACCGCCTGCTCGTGACCGGGACCGAGGGCCAGAACGGTGAGACGATTACATTCCTCGTCGACGGAGGGGCGGCGGACCAGACCGCTCCGTTCACCCCCGGCAGGGTGACCCGCCTTGACCTTTCGTTCGAGGAGACCGTGACGGTGCCGACCGCGCGGTTCACGGCGAACGTAACCTCCGGCCCGGCGCCGCTCGCCGTCCGGTTCGCCGACGCCTCGACCGGCGACCCGGACTCCCGGTTCTGGGACTTCGGCGACGGTGAAAACTCCGCCGAACGGAGCCCGACCCACACCTACACGACGCCCGGCACCTACACCGCGAACCTCACGGTCGCTAACGCCGCCGGGAGCAACAGCGCGACGGCAACCATCATCGTACAGGAGGCAGGCGCGGTAGAGATCGTCCGCGGCCCGTACTTCACCGGCACCACGACGACGGCGACGTTCGTCAACTGGATGACGCAGGAACCCGTTGCGGGCACCGTCGAGTACGCAGACGACGCCTATTACGCTGTGAACGGCGGATACACGCTATCCGTTGCCGACACCGCAGAGACCGCGTTCCACCGCGTCGCGCTTGAGAACCTCACCCCGGGCACCCTCTACCACTACCGTATCGTTGCCGGCAACACGACCCTGGGCGACCGCACCTTCCGGACGTTCCCCGAGGACGGCGGCTTCACCTTCATCGTCTACGGCGACACGCAGCTGCCGGCGAACATCAAGATCGTCGCCGACCGGATCGCCGACGAAGACCCGCTCTTCATCCTCCACACCGGCGACCAGGTCAATGCCGTCGAGAGCGTGGACGAGTGGAACAACTTCTTTTCGAGCAACCGGCGGCTGCTTGCAAACACCACCATCTACACCACCCTCGGCAACCACGAGTACAACGACACCGTCTACTACGAAACCTTCGGGCTGCCCCAGTGGTACTCCTTCG
>MPOY01000051.1 GCA_001896715.1 Methanoculleus sp. EBM-46 | reverse complement strand
GCTGGTTCCCGGTCGACATCGACCCGATCCGGCCGAGCGGGGTCTCGTCGACCGATGCCGAGCACGCGGCGGCGCTCGCCGCGGCGGAGCGGATCGCGGCCTACCTCACGGAGCAGGGGTTCCCTTCACCAATCAAAGCCGACTCGGGCAACGGAGCCCACCTCCTCTACCGGGTGGACCTTCCGAATGATGAGGCAGCAACGGAGGTCGTGAAGGGGGCACTCACGACCCTCGATGCCCTCTTCTCGAACGAGGCCGTCACCGTCGATACCGCGAACCACAACGCCGCCCGGATCTGGAAACTCTACGGCACGCTCTCACGGAAGGGCGACAACACTCCGGAGCGGCCGCACCGGCGGGCGAAGGTCCTCGCGGCTCCAGCGGAGATCGGTATTGTTCCCCTGGAACGGCTGCAACACCTCGCGGCGCTCCTCCCCCGAGAAGAGCCCTCTGGGCGGAAGAAAACGAACGGCAATGACCCCGGCATCGACCTCGCCGCCTGGCTTCTCGACCACGGCATCGCCGTCCGGAGCACGAGACCCTACCAGGGCGGCGCCCTCTACGTCCTTGAGGACTGTCCGTTTTCGTCAGCCCACAAAGACGGGGCCTTCGCAATCCAGTTTGCGAACGGTGCCATCTTCGCCGGTTGCCACCACGCAAGCTGCGGCGGGGGAGCGCAACGCTGGCCGGAGCTCAGAGAGAGGTATGAGCCGAAGCGGACGCCGAAGCTGAAGGAGGAGACACCCGACCCTTCCCCGGCCCCGGCGGACGACGAGCACCGCCGCCGGACGATGGAGATCCTCCGGAACGGCGACCCGCTCTCCTTCCTGCTCGACACCTTCAACAAGAGTCACGTCGGCGACCGGACCGTTGCGGAGTGTCTGGTCATGTCCGTCGCCTCGCAGTCGGTGGCGAACACGAAGGGGCTGCACGTATCCATCTCCGGCAACTCCGGCAAAGGGAAGAGCCACGCCTGCACGACGATGCTCAACCTCATCCCGGCGGACTACAAACTCACCGGCACCGTCTCGAACAAGGCGCTCTATTACGCCGAAGACCTCCGGCCGGGAACGGTGATCCTCTTCGACGACACGACGCTCTCCGACGACCTGCAGGAGGTCCTGAAGTCGGCCACCTCGTCCTTCCATGAGCCGATCGAGCACCGGACCGTCACGGCCGACCGGCAGCTTCGGGTCTGCTCGATACCCGAGCGGTGCGTCTGGTGGCTCGCGAAGGTCGAGAACCCCGGCGACGACCAAGTGATGAACCGGATGCTGACGGTCTGGATCGACGACTCGGCCGAGCAGGATCGGGCGGTACTCGAACACCTCAAGCGAACGGAGGCGAGCGGGCCGACCAGGGGCGACGACCCGGACGTCCTCATCGCCCGGGCGCTCTGGTCGATCGTGAAGCAGCAGCGGATCTTCGTCCGGATCCCCTTCGCCCGCAGGATCCAGTTCTCGAACGTCGCGAACCGCAGGAACCCCGCGATGCTCTTTGACCTGATCAAGTGCCACGCGGCCCTGCGGTTCCTGCAGCGGAAGGGGAAGGAGACGGGCGGCGAGGTCCGGATCGAGGCGGCCCGGCAGGACTTCGACGCGGCGGCACGCCTCTACGCTGCGATCAATCAGGAAGGCGGCGGGCAGGACTCGAAGATGACCCGGAACGAAGCGGCGGCACTCGCCACCATTGCCCGGATGGGGTGGGAGACGTTCACGGTCCGGATGCTGCAGCAGGCGACGGGGCTGTCATACCACCAGGTCCGGCGGATCCTGCAGGGCTACACTGCGAGAGGCACGATCTACTGCGGGCTGCTGGAGAAGTGCCCGGCGCTCGGCGTGGTGGACGCGACGATCATCGACGAGAGTACCGGGACGACCGTCCGCCGGCACGAGTCCCACTTCCAGTTCGACGCCGAGCGCTACCGGGAGTGGACAGCGCAGCTCGCGGTCTGGCTGGAGGATGAGGACGACGGAGAGGGGGACGACTCCCCACCACCTTCTGGTGACCGTTTGCAACATCTCCAACCCTGTTGCAAAGGGGAGTGCAAACATAGTTGCAAAGTGATCGAGGTCGAGAACTACGAGCGGAAAGAGGATGATTGTGGGAACAGGGGCTTTTCGAAAGAGATAAGTCACGACAGTCAAAGGTCGTTTGCAACAAATTCTGGATCACACAGTTCACCCGATTTTACTCCACAGGAAAGACACCTCGATCGCGTGCACGTTCGAAGCGTACCGTGTGTTTCTGGAACTGTTGCAAACGAAAAGATCGAAAATGGTGATCTACTGGAGAATCAGAAATATCTCAACGTATCGAAGAGAGAGCCTGTGAAATGTGTTTGCACACCCCTTTGCAACGCGGTTGCAAATGTTGCAAACGTTGCAACTGGTGTCCGGCCACTCTCCGGGGTGCTTGACCCCAGGACGTTTACCCGGGTGCGGGTCGAGCTCGGCCGGTGTGCGGTCTGTGGTGCGAGAAAGGCGGTTTACCACTCCCAAGAGGCACAGACGCATATCTGCGAGAGATGTTATTCCCGGCTCGTGCGGGAGGGGAACGCGAAAGAAGGAATACGGTGAGCCCCGTTGATCCATTGCAGAAACTGGTGGTGGTGCTCGTTTGTCGCTAGTATCTGAGTGACCAGTGCCGTATAGTGCGAAATATTAACACCGATGCAGTTCGAATTGAATTTAAACTCTGGTTGCGGCGAAAAATGTCGGATCCGCATAATTCAAAGTCACATTCTCCCCTACCCCGCCAAAGTATGCAGAAGGTAAATAAAGATATGTGAAAGGGAGAAGTGACAATTTAAGATCGCAATACAAAGACTTTGTCCCATGAAGTAGAACGGAACATAATGCAGCAGTTCTTCGTCGGGCGCACCTGACTGCCTGCTGTACTACCTACTTGGATGAGAAAGAACAATGAGTACCGAACGTAACCCCGTAGATATTGGCATCACAGCTCAAGACTTCACCGATTGTGGCTGGAGAGAGGTATTGAGCAGTACGGAGCGAGACAGGTTATCCATGTGGGAGGCCTTTCATGCCGCTGCAGAACAGGCAACGGAGGATGGGCGACAGTCCCACGCGAAGGTGCTTTGGTTGCTAGGCGACGCGTGCTCTATGATGCTATCGCCTAAAAGCATCAACGAACCGTTCAAACCTGATTTTGTAACGAGGAGGAAACGGTCAACAATCCCTGATGATCTATCTGATACCGATATCACATTCCTTTCGGAGATCATCGATAGTATCGACGATCCGTGGTTGAAAGCGCGTCTGGCAGACCTAGTCTGGCTCAGAAAACGACCACGCGATGTCAGGTTCGCCTTGACGGCAATCGATAGTTATCGGTCGACTCCAATAGATTGCAAGACATGGGCGTCCGGTGGCCGCGGGTGCTGGGAGCGTGCCATAAGTTTGGCTCGTATGCTCAACGCGGGTTCTGGAGACCACTTAAAAGAGATCGAAGAAGCCGTTATCAAGGCTTTCGACTCGGCCACGCGTCAGGATGGGTTGTTCACTCTCCGGTTGGCAGACCTGCTCTTCGATACTGGACTCGGTCGGGACAAACAATCGATCATCGCGCAGAAACTTGAGTCTCTGGCACGTGAGTTTGACAACGAAAGTGATCTCCCCTCTGCCCGCGAATTCTTTACGGCTTCAGCAAAATGGTTCAAGGCGGCCGGTGATAACGCAAAATTCGCTGAAATGACGGTTGCCGTCGCGGAAAGTTTTGTCAAGGAGGCGGGGGCAAGAATTGCATCCGACAAACCAAGTCATATGGTCGCGGCGGGCTTCTACGAGGATGCCATCCAGACCTATCGTACTATCCCCCGCTCTGAACGTCCTATTCATCGGGTAGATGAGCGGCTCAAAGAACTTCAATTACGTCTCAACGAATCGGGAACGAGAGCGCTGGGCGAGATGGGTGTCATAAGTACCCCCGGGATAGATCTCAGTCCGTGTATCGAAGACGCTAGGAGCTCGGTACGTGGCAAGAGCGCTATGGAGGCACTGGAGGCGTTCGTCAATATACATCCATATCCAAAAGTCAAAGAACTCCGCCAACAAGTAATCGAGAATCTTCAGAAGTATCCTCTTCAAGCTATCATTTCGGGGATCGTGATGGGGCGCGATGGTCGCGTCGTAGCCAAACGGCCAGGGATGAGCCTGAGCGATACGCCTTCCGAGGACGACGAGATCGGCATCCGCGCCGAGATGGTCCATGATCACGGTATTATGGTCGGAATGGTTGTTCAGGGCCGCATCTTGCCTGCACTTGAAGTTTTACAATTAGAACACCGCTTGCGCGAATCAGATTTCATTTATCTTGCCAGCCGGTCACCGATTGTGCCCATTGGCCGCGAGCGTCTCTTTGGAATGGCCCTGTTTGCCGGTTACGACCATGACTTCGTGACGGCACTTCACCTTTTGGTGCCGCAGATCGAGCATATGGTCAGGTTCCATCTGAAATCCGCCGGTGTCAAGACTACAACCCTGGATAGCAAAGGCATCGAGACCGAAAATGGCCTGAGCACACTGATGGACCTGCCTGAGTGTGAAAAGATATTTGGCAAGGATCTGACGTTTGAGATAAAGACGCTGTTCTGTGACGCCTTCGGGCCGAACCTGCGTAACGAGCTTGCACACGGCCTCCTCGACGACAAATCCTGTCAAACCGCTTATGCGGTGTATGCCTGGTGGCTTGGTCTCAAACTTGTGTTCAACACATTCTGGAACGCTGCACGTCAGATCGACGGAGAAGAGGAGGCGACAGAGGCATGACCCCTGTCCGCATCTTCATCAGCAGCGTACAGAAGGAGTTCGCCGACGAGCGGGCGGCGCTTCGCGACTACCTGCGGGGCGATGCACTGATGCGGCGGTTCTTCGAGGTCTTCCTCTTCGAGGATGTGCCTGCCGCCGACCGCCGCACGGACGACCTGTACCTCGACGAGGTCCGGCGCTGCGATATCTATGTCGGGCTGTTCGGGAGCGACTACGGCTCTGAAAACACCGAGGGTCTCTCGCCGACCGAGCGGGAGTTCGATCTCGCCACCGCCGAAGGCAAGTACCGGCTCATCTACGTCAGGGGCACGGATGACGCTGCCCGCCACCCGAAGATGCGTTCCCTTGTTAGCAGGGCACAGGCGGGTCTGATCCGGAAGCGGTTCAGCACTCCCTCCGAACTGGTTGCCGGGCTGTATGCGGCGCTCGTCGAGTACCTGGAGGAGAGGCAGCTCATCCGGTCCGGCCCCTTCGATGCGGCCCCGTGCACGAAGGCGACACTCGAACACCTGGATCCTGAGCGTATGGCGTGGTTCCTCCGCACGGCCAGAGCGACCCGCCGGTTCCCCCTCGCCGGAGATGCATCCCCCCATGACCTGCTGGAGCACCTGAACCTGCTCGACGACGGACGGGTGACGAACGCCGCGGTCCTCCTCTTCGGCAAACAGCCGCAGCGGTTCCTGATCTCCTCCGAGATCAAGTGCGCCCACTTCCACGGCACCGAGGTGGCCAAACCGATCCCGTCCTACCAGGTCTACAAAGGCACGGTCTTCGACCTCGTAGATGCGGCGGTGGACTTCGTCCTCAGCAAGATCGCCCTCTCGGTCGGGACCCGTGAGGCCGGGCCGCAGGCGCCGGTGCGCTACGAGATCCCGAAGGAAGTGGTGGCGGAGGCGATCGTGAACGCGGTCGCCCACCGCGACTACACGAGCAACGGCAGCGTCCAGGTGATGCTTTTTGCCGACCGCCTGGAGGTCTGGAACCCGGGCACGCTCCCGCCGTCCCTGACCCTGGAGAAACTCCGGCAGGCCCACGGGTCGGTGCCGGGAAACCCGCTCCTCGCCGAACCGATGTACCTCACCGGCTACATCGAGCGGATGGGCACGGGAACGCGGGACATGATCCGGCGCTGCACCGAGGCCGGGCTGCCGGAGCCGGAGTTTGCTGTCAGTGATGGGTTCCAGACGATCATCCGCCGGATCCGGGGTAGAGGTGCCGGCGAACCTAGGGAAAAACCTAGGGAAGAAACTAGGGAAAAAACTAGGGATAAGATCCTAGCCCTGATCGCAGCCAACCCATCTATCAGCACGAATGAGCTCGCAGAGCAGATCGGTATCACACCCAAAGGGATTGAATGGCAGATCCAACAACTGAAGCGGGCAGGTCAGCTCAAACGGGTAGGTCCAAAGAGGGGTGGTCGCTGGGAGATCACCGAAGG
>MPOY01000441.1 GCA_001896715.1 Methanoculleus sp. EBM-46 | reverse complement strand
CCTGCCGGCGTCGCCTGGCTCTACCCCTTCTCCCGGCGGCGGATGGCCGGCCGCATCCGGCCATGGGGAACCTTCGAGATACGCCCGGCAGCCTTCGCCGCCGTGCTCGCCCTGGCGGCTGCCGGCGTGTTCATCGCGCCATTCGTGACCGCCGTATCTCCCGGAGCTCTCAGGTGCCTCGCCCTCGCCGGAACCCTCGTTCTCTGGCTGCTCTTCATGCTCGTCTGCCGCGTCCGGTGCGAGCGGCGCAGGTGAGCCGGCCCCGATCCGCCATACCATATCTATACGTATCCGGGCGATCAACCATTTTTCCATGTACCGTCTCGTCTGCGTTCACTGTGGTGCAACCTACACCCCGGACCAGATCATCTATACGTGCAACCGTTGCGGGCACCTGCTGGCCGTCGAATACGACCTGGACGGCATCGACGTCTCCCGCGACGAATGGAACCGGCGCCCCCTCTCGGTCTGGCGTTACCGCGAGCTCCTCCCGGTCGGGGGCGAACCCATCAGCCTCCAGGAGGGGGGAACCCCGCTCTATCACCTGAAGAATATCGGCAAAGAACTGGGCCTCCCCGAACTCTACGCCAAACACGAGGGGATGAACCCGACAGGATCGTTTAAGGATCGCGGCATGACCGTGGGCGTCAGCATGGCCCGGGAACTCGGTATGACGAGCGTCGCCTGCGCAAGCACCGGGAACACCTCCGCGAGCCTCGCCGCCTACGCGGCGAAGGCCGGCATCCCCTGCGTCGTCCTCCTGCCTGCGGGAAAGGTAGCCGTCGGCAAGGTCGCGCAGGCGCTGATGCACGGCGCACGGGTCATATCCATCCGGGGGAACTTTGATAGGGCGCTTGAGATGGTACACGAACTCTGCATCAGCCAGGGCCTCTACCTCTTGAACTCGGTCAACCCCTACCGCCTGGAGGGGCAGAAGACGATCGGGTTTGAGGCAATCGATCAACTCGGCGGCGACGTGCCCGACCGGATGGTCCTCCCCGTCGGCAACGCGGGCAACATATCCGCGGTCTACAAGGGTCTCCGAGAACTCGAGGCCCTCGGGTTCATCGACCGCCTGCCGATGATGACCGGCATCCAGGCAGCCGGCTCGCAGCCGCTCGTGAAGGCGATAGCAGAGAACCTCGACGAACTCATCCCCGAACCCGCGCCCGAGACGGTTGCGACTGCAATCCGGATAGGCGCCCCGGTGAACGCGGAGAAGGCGCTCGTCGCCGTCCGCGCGACCGGCGGGACGGCGGCGGCCGTGACCGACGAAGAGATCCTTGCCATGCAGCGAGACCTCGCGAGGAAGGAGGGCATCGGTGTCGAGCCCGCCTCCGCAGCCTCGGTCGCGGGGATACGGAAACTCGCCGAACAGGGTCTGATCGATAAGGATGAGCGGATCGTCTGCGTGGTGACCGGTCATCTCTTAAAAGATCCGGAGACAGTGGTACGACAATGCGTTCCTCCCCTCGAGATCGACGCGGACCTGCACTCGCTGCTATCTGCCTTGCGCTGATCCTGATCTGCACCCCGGCGGTGGCGGCAAAAGAGGCCACTTT
>MPOY01000611.1 GCA_001896715.1 Methanoculleus sp. EBM-46 | reverse complement strand
GATGGCCGGGACCTCGAGCGGGTCGGTTATGGAGAACCCGTACCCCGAGAGCCTTGAAAAGTTCAGGAGGCCGCCGCCGGTGATGTGGCACATGCCGTGGACGGTGCAGGCCTCCGTCACCCGGAGCACTTCTGCGTATATCCGGGTCGGCGTCAGGAGTTCTTCGCCGAGGGTTCTGCCGTTTGCAAGAAGGGTGTCGTAAGATGCGTACTCCTCGACGACCCGGCGGGCGAGCGTCAGACCGTTGCTGTGGATGCCGCTTGAGGGGACGCCGACGATGACGTCGCCGGGGGCGATCGACTCGCCGGTGACGACCTTCTCCTTCTCCTGGACCCCTAGACACGTCCCCGCAAGGTCGAGGCCGTTCACGAGCCCCCTGAGCGTCGCGGTCTCGCCGCCGACGATGTTCATGTTCGCCTGCCGGGCGCCCTCGTTCAGGCCCTGCCCGATCTGGGCCATCTTCTCGACCGAGAGGGCGTCGGTCGCTATGTAGTCGACGAACGCTACAGGTTCGAGGTTCATCACGTAGAGGTCGTTGACGTTCATTGCGATGCAGTCTATCCCGACCGTCCGCCAGTCGCAAAGCGCGTCGGCAACGAGCATCTTCGTGCCGACGCCGTCGACCGCAAGAGCAAGGACATACGGACCGAAGTCGATCAGACCGGCAAAGTGCCCGACCTTCCCGAGCATCGGGAATGCGCCGGTCCTCCGGTAGGTGAGGGTATCGATCAGCGCCCGCACCGCCCGGGCCTCGAGGTCGATATCGACCCCCGCCTCGCGGTAGGTATGTTCAGTCATCGGAGTTCTCCGAAAGCCGGAATTCGTCGTGCAGTACCTGGAGAGCCCGTTTGCCGTCGCCGCCCTTCACGACGAACGAGACGTTCACCTCCGAGGATCCTTGCGATATCATCATGGTGTTGATCTGCGCCCGCCCGAGCGCCGAGAAGATCCGGCCGCCCGTCCCGGGGGTGCCGGCCATCCCCGCGCCCACGACGGCAAGCGCGGCGACGTCCCGGTCGCAGGTTACTTCCCGCACGACGCCCTGCTTCGCTATCGGGGTGAGGGCCGCGATAGCGGCTTCGAGGTGGGACTCATCGACGATGAGGGATATGTTGGCCTCGCTTGAGCCCTGCGATATCATCATGACGTTCACCTCCCGCTCCGCGAGCGCGGAGAAGATCGTCTTCGCAACGCCCGGGCGGCCGATCATCTGCGCACCGTTGACGTTGACCAGGGCCACCTTCTCTATCAGGGCGATGGCCTTGACCACCCGCTTCTCGCGGTGTTCGTCGCGGAGGACGATCGTCCCGGGGTAGTCGGGCCGGAATGTGTTCCGGACCCGGATCGGTATATCCTTCTGCATCGCGGGTTCGATCGACCGCGGGTG
>MPOY01000582.1 GCA_001896715.1 Methanoculleus sp. EBM-46 | reverse complement strand
GACCAGCTCGGATATATATGACTTCGAAAAGTCGAACTTGATCCCCGCCGCTTCGTACAGTTCATCGAGAGGTCTGGAGTATCCCAGAGAGAGAAACCTCTTGTAATCGGCTATGGCCTTTTCCCTGTCGAGTCTGTAATTTCTGTATATGGCAAGGGCTCCGAGCTGGGCGATACCGTACTCTATGTAGTAGAAGGGGTTGGTGAAGATATGGGGCTGAAGCAGCCAGCGGATTCGCCGCTCCCGCTCTAGACCTGACCAATCGATCCCGCCTTCGAACCTGGCGAAGATACCGGCGAACTTCTCGTCCCTCTCGTCGGGCGTGTGGTCGGGATTGGAATAGATCCACTGCTGGAAGGCATCGACCGTCATGCACCAGGGCAGGAAGCTTATAGTTCCGGTCAGCTCCTCTTTTTTCGCCAATTTCAGTTCTTCGCTGTCAGGGTAGTATTCGTCCCAGTGATCCATGGTGAGCAGTTCCATCGACATCGAGGCGAGCTCGGCCGCTTCGTGCGTTGTGTGTCTGTACAGTATTATTCTCTCGTCCACAGTCGAGAAGGAGTGCATGGCGTGGCCCGATTCGTGGAGAATAGTTCTGACGTTGCCCGGCGTTCCGGTGGCGTTCATGAATATGAAGGGCGCCCCCGTTTCGTCCAGCGGGTAGTTATAACCCCCGGGAGCCTTCCCCTTTCTATTTTCCAGATCCAGCAGTCCTGTATTTTTCATTTTTTGTAGATTGAGACCGAACTGTCTGTCAACTCTGGAGAGAACGGCGATGGCCTTTCCTATGAAGTCATCCATGCCGTCGAAGGGCTTCAATACCCTTCCCGAGGGTTCTACCTGTGTATCCCAGGGTCTGAGCGATTCCACTCCGAGCTCTTTTTTTCTACTCTCGTTCAGTTTTTTCACGAAGGGTACGACCACGGCCTCGACTGAATCGTGAAATCTGAAGATATCCTCGACCGAATAGACGAACCTGTTCTTCTTGGCATGCATGAAATCTCTGTAGTTTTCGAAACCTGCATTTTTGGCCTGAGGTATCCTGATCTCCTTCAGCTGATCAAAAAGCTCCTCCAACCTGTCGTGGACAGTTGAAAGCTTCTCCATCGAGAGTCTCCATGTCTCCTCTCTCACTTTTCTGTCTGGCTCCTGCTGGAATTTGGAGAGTTGAGAGAGCGTGTACTCCTTACCAGCGTATTCTACCGTCAAAGAGCCTATCGTAGCGCCATAAGCGGAGGATAACTCCTTTTCCTTTACCTCGAGCGGAAGGTTTTCCTCTCTGAACATCTCGATGGTGTTGGCCACTATCCTGTCAAAATTCTCGTACCTTAAAGTGTCGAGCTCGGCCCTGCAGGGACTGTCATAATACTTCTTCAGCAGCCTCATTTTGTAGGGTTCGGCTCTGGAGAACACCCCGGCATAGAAGTTAGAATAGTTCTTCCTCTTTTCTTCGTTGTCGGCAAACCTCGTCATCTCTATGTACCTCCAGGCAAGCTGCTCCTGGATCGCCATATAGAGTTCGCTCCATCTGTAGAGGAACTCTTCCAGAGAGTTAACACTGTCCACAGGATACTCTTCCAGTCTCTTCAGCTCGGTCTCGACGTTCTTCCACACCGAAAGATCGAGGTCCTCCGGCAAATACCTGCGTGGCTGCTTCACAATCTTCTCATCTGCCATTCCTTTACCTCCCGTACCGATTTGTCGGATTAGCGACGTAAAAGATTTTGCCACAAACACTTTCTTTCCGGCAAGGTTTTTCCATACCTGTTAATGTACTTTTTTTACATTCTTGACTTGACGCTTTCAAAAGTGATATCATAGGTTTGAATTGAAAAAATGTGATGCACAATTGTGCAAAAGAAATGGGGGAACTTTATGAACGGCCTGGAAAGAAGATTGGATAGAATGTTTTCTCGTGGTTCTCTGATCGTTGCCGCAGCCGATCACGGCCAGTTCGCCGGTGTTCCGCTGGGTTTAGAGGATATCGGGCGCTATATAAGCGAGATCGAAACTCTCGACATCGACGGAATACTGCTGAATCCCGGAGTGGTTTCGCGAATCGCTTCTTTCAACGCGAATAAACTTCTTATTATAAGGGTAACGCACGCCGGTTCGGCTTTATCGGGCGATATCGGCAACACGAAATACTTTCTCGATCCGGAACAGGCACTGAGGCTTGGAGCCGACGCAGTGATAGTTATGGGAATCGTCGGTCAGGAGAGAGACTCCGATGCCCTCCACGCTCTTTCGAAAGCCGTCTGGGACTACCAGAGGTACGGGATACCAGTCATAGCCGAGATGCTGCCTTACAGGAAGGAAGACTACTCCTCTCCAGAAGTTATAGCGAATATTTCGCGGATAGGGGCCGAGCTCGGAGCGAACGTTATAAAGACCATGATGACCGCAAATTACGGCGAGGTCGTTCGATCATGTCCCGTTCCCGTGATCATAGCCGGGGGCGAGAAGAACCGGGATTTCTTCGTTTCTCTCGAAGACGCGGCAAAAGCTGGTGCTAAAGGCGCGGCGATAGGTCGAAACCTCTTTCAAAAAAAGGACAGAACCGGCTTCTTGAAGAAAGTCAGAGAGGTATTCGCTTCGAGGTAAGATGATGAAGATGGATGAAGTCAGTCTAGCTTACAGGGCCGCAGAGATGTATTACATCAACGAGATGAACCAGGAGCAGATAGCCGCCGAGCTGGGACTTTCGAGGTCGAAAGTCTCCAGATTGCTCACCAGCGCCCGCAGACTGGGAATGGTGAAGATCGAGCTCGTCGGGCCGGAATCTTTCGATCTCTCCTCTCTCGAGAGAGAAATAGTAGAGAAATACGCCATAAGGGAAGCCCATGTCGTGGCCTCTATAAAGGGGACCGACAAGGAGATAAAGCAGAGGATAGCTCTCTCCTTCCAGAAAAACCTTACGAAGCTGCTCGAAGGCAAGCGTTATATCGGGCTGGGTTGGGGTACGACCGTTTATGAGGCCGTAATGAGCCTACCGGATAATCTCGCCAGATTTCCCGAGATGAAGATAATACCGCTCCTCGGAGGTCTCGGACAGTCGGAAAAGACTTATCAGATCAACAACATCGTCGAGAAAATGGCCGGTTCTCTGGGAGCGACCCCTATTTTTCTGGCCGCTCCCGCGATTTTCAACAATCAGGAGCAGTTGAAAATCATGAAGCAGGTACAGTCTGTCCAGACGGCCATCGCCGAGTGGTCGAACCTCGAAGCGGTCATATTTGGTCTGGGGGCTCCGGCCGGAATGTCGGCCGTTCTAGACTCAAACCTTCCCGGCGATATGATACTCGAACTGGTCAGAAAGCACGCCGTCGGCGATATTGTCTCTCGTTTCATGGGCAAGAGCGGTGAAATAGTCTGCCAGAACATCGAAGAGGTTCTTCTGGGAATCCCCTTCAACGATATGCTAAAAGTTCCCGAGAGGATCTGTTTGAGCGGCGGGGAGCACAAAGTAGACGGAATACGGGCAGCCCTTTCAAGAGGTTACATAACCACTCTCTTCACGGATATAAGGACAGCCCAGATGCTAGTTACGCAGCAGGAGGTGCGTGGATGAAGGCAGTGATGTACGAAGGAATCGGAAAGATCTCAATCAGAGATGTAGAGAAGCCAAAAATCGGAGAAGATGGAATTCTTGTCAAGATACTCTACTCCTTCATTTGCTCTACAGATATAAAGACCTATAAGCAGGGACACCCGATGATCAAGCCTCCGACCATACTTGGTCACGAATGTTCTGGAAGGATAGTCGAAACCGGTCGGAACGTTACGGAGTTCGAAGTCGGTGATTATGTGGCCGTAGCACCCTTCGTGAATTGCGGGGAATGCGAGCAGTGTATCAACGGTTACCCCGAGGGATGTAGAAACAGAGACTTTCCCAGTAACGGAGCCATAACCGAGTTTCTTTCGATCGATGCCGGTTACGCCAGGAAGGGAGTTGCAAAGGTTGCGAAAGACAAGGCTAAAGAGGCCGCCCTTGCGGAACCCATGGCCTGTGCATTGACTTCCTGCAGACATATGGAGCTGCAGCCTGGCAATTCGGCACTGGTCGTCGGGGCCGGGATAATGGGTATGCTGAACGCTATGACCTTGCGAGACGTTTACGGTCAGACTGTGGTAATCACCGATAAAAGGCAAGAGAGGCTAGGACTGGCCGAAGAACTGGGGTTCGCCATTTCCAGCGGAGATACGGGCAAGTACAACTCGATAGTACTCACCGCGCCCGTTCCAGAATTGATCGATGAATATCTGCCAAAAGTGAAGTTATTCGGAAACATGGTACTCTTCGGCGGCTATTCGAAAGGGACGAAAGCTCTCTTCGATCCCAATATAATTCACTACAACGGTGTGAAATTGACCGGTACCACGGGCTTTGCCTCTAAGGATTTCATGGCCGCCATCACACTTATCAACAGCGGCAAGCTCGATTTGAGACCTTTCACAAAAAGAATCTATGAATTCTCCGATTTCGAAGAGGCCTTCAAAGACGCCGTAGAGGGCAGATCTATTAAAGTCGGAATAAAGGTTGGTGAGTGAGTTGTTCGGTAAGGCAAACAGACTCTCAAGGATATTCAACAGATCCGGAAAAACTATAATGCTGGCTCTCGATCACGGTATGGCTCTCGGTCCCATGCAGGGTCTGGAAAGACCGGCCGAGATGCTGGATAAGCTCACGTCGTTCACCGATTCCATAATGCTCAACAAAGGGATACTGCGAAACTGCTACACACCGAACGGGCACGTCGGAATCGTACTTCGAGTGAGCGGAGCGGCGACCATCGCCGGAGAAGATTTGACTAACGAAAGCATAACAACAACGGTTATCGAAGCGTTGAGACTGTCTGCGGATGCCGTCGCCACCTCGATTTACGTCGGCACTCCAAACGAACACTCTACTATACGCGACCTGGCCCAGCTTTGTGATGAATGTGAAACCTACGGTCTCCCGGTGTTGGCCGTAACTGCGATCGGTAAGGACCGGGAGCGCAAAACCGATCCCAGATATCTTTCGCTGGCTGTGAGAGTTGCCGTGGAGATGGGCGCCGATATCGTCAAAACGTATTACTGCGACGAGAAATTCGAGAAGGTCGTCGAGGCAGCTGCCGGCATACCCATAGTCATCGCCGGCGGTCCGAAAATGGATTCGGTGCTGGATGTCCTGAAGATCGCCGAAAACGCCACCAGGGCAGGAGCACGCGGGGTCGATATGGGCAGAAACGTCTGGCAGCACGAAAGACCGGTCGAGATGCTATTGGCCTTGAAGGATATAGTCAACGATGGCGTGTCCGCCGAAGAGGCTTACTCGAAACACTTCGGGAGATAATCATGAAGGTTGTTGAAATGATCTCGGTCAGGAAGGAGTTTCCCGGGGTCGTTGCTCTCGACAATATCAACTTCTCTCTGGAAGAAGGAGAGATTCATGGACTTGTCGGTGAAAACGGAGCCGGAAAATCCACGCTCATAAACATACTCGCCGGAGTCTTTCAACAGACTTCGGGAGAACTCAGACTGTTCGGCAAGCCTGTAAAATTGAGCAGTCCTTCCGATGCCCTTCACAGGGGCATAGGGGTAGTCTATCAGGACACCGTTCTGGATCCGTTTTTCACTGCCGAGGAAAACATCTGGCTGGGTAGGGAACCTTCCCGGCTTTCTGTGCTGAAAGGTAGGGAGATCAGATCCGATACGAAGAGACTGTGTGATAAGTACGGAATCGTAGTGCCGCTAGGTATTCCGGTCGGAACTCTAAGTGTTGCAAAGCAGAAGATGGTCGAGATCCTCAGGGCGCTGAGCATGAATTCAAAGGTACTGGTTTTAGACGAGCCGACTGCCTCGATAACCCAAAGCGATACGGACAACCTTTTCGAGATACTTAAAAATCTGAAAAAGTCCGGCATAAGCATCATTTTCGTCTCCCACCATCTGGACGAAGTTTTCAACCTCTGCGATAGAATCTCCGTCCTCAGAAACGGCTGCTACGAAGGCACCTTCGCTTCTTCGGAACTATCGACGCGCGACCTCATAAAGCTCATGACCAACAGGGATCTGGTTGATCAATACCCCAAGCGGGCTTCAGAAATCGGTGAGGAAATTCTCAAGGTTTCGAATCTGAACGTGGCGAGATTCGGGTTGAAGGATATCTCCTTCGAGGTGAAGAGGGGAGAGATAGTGGGCTTCTTCGGAATGGTCGGCTCTGGAAGGACGGAGCTCATGAAATCGATCTTTGGCGCCCACGAAATCGATAGCGGCGAAATAACGATAAACAACGAAAAAATCAGGATAAAAGGCCCATCGAAAGCCATGAGGGCCGGTGTCTATCTCTGCCCGGAGGACAGAAGGAGGGAGGGGGTTGTCCAGGATATGTCGGTTATAGACAACCTGACCTCCCCATTCCTTGGAACGTTGACCAGGTTAGGTGTGATCAACTCTAGAGAGTCCAGAGCCAGGGCCGGCAAAGTATCGAGCGAACTGAAAATAAAGGCTCCATCGCTGAAGACGATCATCTCCCACCTGAGCGGTGGCAACCAACAGAAGGTGGTTCTGGGGAAATGGCTTCTGGGGCCGGAATCCAGGGTATTCATATTCGATGAACCAACCCAGGGAATAGATGTCGGAGCCAAGAGCGAGTTTTACAGGATAATGCAAGAAATTGCGAAAAAGGGTTGCGGGGTGTTGTTCGTTTCCTCGGATATCAGAGAATTGCTGGGCATAGCCGACAGGATCTATGTCATGCGCCTGGGAAGGATCACGGCGGAATTCAAAAGAGGGGAGTACGACCAACACTCGATTCTCGAAAATGCGCTCAGCGATAGTCTCGCCGCAAGGAGTGAAAAAGATGAATAAGATAGGGCTGCTCTTTCAGAAGTACGGCACTATTCTGGCCTTGATCGGCATAGTAGTGTTTTTCTCGATCATGACCGAAACGTTTCTCACTTCCAGAAATCTCATAAATATCCTCTCCCATATTTCCATGCTGACGATAATAGCGACCGGGATGACCGTCTGTATGATACCGGGTGATTTTGACATGTCTATCGCATCGGTGGCGAGCCTTTCGGGAGTTATAGTGACTTCTCTGATTTTGAAAGGCCTGGGCGTATTTGGCTCCATACTCATAACGGTGGGCATGGGCGCGCTCTTTGGCGTGATCGCAGGAATTCTGATCACCAGATTGAAGATCTCCGCCTTCATCGCAACCCTCGCCCTCGGTACGATCGCGACCGGTATCAACTTCATGTTCACCAGAGGTCAGGAGGTTTACGGCATCTTCCCCGATTCCTTCCTCGCGATCGCGCAGAAAAGAGTTCTGGGAATCCCCGTCCAGGTCTTCATAATGGCAGTAGTCATTGTCGTCTTCACCTTCGCGATGGAAAAGACGAAGATGGGAAAGTGGATGTACTCAATAGGGGGCAGTGTGAAAGCCTCCTTCCTGTCGGGCATCAACGTCAGGCTTCTCCGCGTGGTCGGAATGATAATCTCCGGCGCCCTCGCGGCCTTCACCGGCTGTATTCTAGCCTCCAGGTTGGGATCTGGACAGCCGACCGCGGGTGACGCTTATCTCATGGATGCGATAGCCGCCTCCTTTCTGGGCATGACCACGATCAAGGTGGGCAGGCCGAACGTGCCGGGAACTTTTGTGGGAGCTTTGATCATCGGAGTTATAAACAACGGTCTAGTGATAATGGGAGTGTCGTATTTCTTTCAGTATATCGCCAAAGGAGCGATCATAATTCTGGCTGTCTCGATGACTTCATTCAGAAGTTCTGAGAGCTTCTAAGGCAAACAACGGGAGGTGTGGTAACTATGAAAAAGGTAGTTCTTGTTCTTGCGATTATGTTACTCGTTTCTCTGGCCTTCGGTATCGAGATCGGCTTCGTCGCGGCCAACCTTTCTGCGGTAACTCAGGCAACTATCGCCCAAAATCTCGAAGCCATTTCAAAGACCAACGGTTGGACCATTTACGTCTCGAACTCCGCAGGCTCCTGGGAGATGATGAACAATCTGGTGGAAAACTACGTGTCGAAGAAAGTAGATCTCATAGTGGTCGCCATGGGACAGGCGAGCTCGCTGACTTCCTCGCTCACCGCGGCGAAAGAGGCTGGCATTCCCGTGATCGGTATCGACTCAGAGTACAGTGACCTGCTGACTGCCGATATTCTCACCAACAACTGGGAGATGGGCGCAAAGATTGCCACATACCTGGTCGACAGACTGAACCACAAGGGAAACATCATTGTATTCAAATTCGATCAATTCTATGGAACCCGCTTCAGAGGAAAGGCGCTGGACGTGGTACTGACGGAAGAGCCGAACATCAAAGTGCTCGAAGTCCATCACCTGCCGCCGGCGGGATTCGTCGAAGACGCACAGAAAACCATGGAATCGTATCTGCTCAAGTACGGCGACAAGATCGACGCTGTCTGGTGTGCCTGGGACGACCCGGCTTATGCGGTATCTCTGGCGATCAAGGCGGCCGGCTATACTCAAGAAGATATGTTCGTGGTCGGAATTGACGGCAACGAAAGAAACATAAAAATGATAGCCGCCAACAACACGGCCGTCGTAGCCACGATCCTGCAGCCCTTCGGAGATTCAGCCACCAAAGCTGCCGAACTCATACAGAAGATAGTCGTCGAGGGGAACAGCCCCGAAGAAGTCATCGGGGCCGTAAGGGTAATATACATGGACGCACCTCTTATCACCTCGGCGAACGCTCAGGATTATCTGAAATAACGAGCTAAAAGAAGTACTAACGCGCTTTCGGGGGCCTTTTGCAGCCATATGCTTTGTCGGTATTCGAAGGGTAGATACGATTCGAGGATTAACTAAATGCAAAGGCTCCCCCGTTTTTCTTTATTGCCCGTGATTGATGTGTACGATCTAGAGAGGGAGGATTTATCGGCCGTGAAAGAAAGAGAGCTTTTCGCAGGATACGATATCGGTACGACTTCGAGTAAGATATCTATCATAGACCTAGAAGGCCGTATTGTCGCAAGCGCAAAGGTCACTCATTCACAGAGTTTTTCCGATGACGGCTATCCAGAGCAGGACGCCCGGGTGTGGTGGCAGGACTTTTTGAAATTGACCGCGATGGCGGGCAAAGAGATTTCCCTCTCGAGCATAAAAGCGATAGGGCTCAGTTCCATGTGTCCGAATGTACTACCCGTATCGGACGATGGAATACCCCTGCGAAAGTCTTTCATGTACGGCATCGATCAGAGGGCCATTAAAGAGATCGAATCACTCAACGACTTAATGAGAGAGTTTGGAGACAATCCACTTTACACAGAGTATTCAAGCCAGTCTATCCTTCCAAAGATCCTCTGGATGAGAAAAAACGAACCACAGATATTCGAAAAGACAACCCGGGTTTTGACCGCGAACGGTTACATAGCCTTCAGATTGACCGGCCAATTTGCCTCGGATATGTTCTCCCTTTCGGCGGGCAACCTCATAAACCTCAACACCCTGGAAATTTTCAAAGATCCCTTCGATCACGTAGACCTTTCGACAGACATTATTCCCGATATAAAATGGGCAACGGATCTTACCGGTACGGTAACGAGATTGGCCTGCGAAGAAACGGGTCTTGGTTATGGGACCCCTGTCTTCACGGGAACGGGAGACGCCTGCTCCGACACCATAACTAACGCCTGCCTCGAGCCAGGAAACGTCTCCATCTCGCTCGGAGGGACCTCGATTTACATCCAGTGTCTCGACAGACCTGTAAGATCACCCGCCCTATTCGTGGAAACCGGTACCGTCCCGGGATCATTCACCGTCGGTGGCGCTACCAGCTGCGGCGGCCTCCTCACTGACTGGGTGACCGACAGACTGTTCGGCCTTGACAGGTACGAGAAAGAGAGTCTGTTGTCGGGCTTTGGAGCGGAAGAATACGAACCTTCAAACATGATCCTGCTCCCGTTTTTTGGAGGAGCGCGCACCCCTTTCAACAACCCCAGAGCCAGAGGAATTCTCTTCGGGCTGTCCATGGAAACAGGCAGAAAAGAGATCTTGAGTGCGGTTTTCGAAGCCATTGCCCTGGACATAAGCATGATAGATGACGAAATAAAGAGAACGGCGCTCGAACCGAACCAGATCTGCGTTTCAGGCGGCGGTGCAAGGAGCGAAGTTCTACTACAGCTGATCGCCACCTTGCTCGACCACGAACTACTGGTCTCGCCCCGCCAGTACGACTCGGCGACAGGCGCCGCCCTGATCGCTCTATCCGCCACGAGCGGCAAGGCTCTCGAAAAAGTCGTTGAAGATATAAAGAAAAAGTACGACCGGGTGGAACCCCGGGCCGAATACAGTTCTTACATGAAAGAGAGAAAAAATACCTTTAAAGAACTCTATACAGCGAACATCGGCCTTTTCAACTGAAAGAATTATTCATCTTAGAAAAATGCATTATTATTTGACCCCTTTCAAGGCCATTTTTTTCTGGATAAAGGCAAAAAGAGCTCAGAAGCTATTTCTCATCTTTCTATAGGCTCTGCCAAGTATAAGATAATAGATTACTGACAGGCCCGTAAAAACATATACACCCGCGACAAGGCTCCACAATATTGGGCTTTGGATTAGCATGTCGTATCGTGTTACAACGCAGTATGTTGTTTGACACTCCCCATGCCTGAAGGCAGGGGATTCTTGGGTGATTAAACCGAAGACCGTTTCTGGCATCGGAGTATGACCCCAAGTTAAGGGCTGTGTC
>MPOY01000012.1 GCA_001896715.1 Methanoculleus sp. EBM-46 | reverse complement strand
TCCTGCAGGGCGACAAACCCTGCAGACGTCCGGGTGATCCCGCGCTCCCGCGCGATATCCTCCCCATAATCGAGGGCGCAGAGGATCTCACTCTCGTGTCCGCGTTTCAGGATACCCGCCTGCACCATCCGGATATCGGCTATGATCGGCACCCGCCGATCGAGTGCGGCAAGCCCCACCGTGACCGGATCGCCGGAAAACCGCATGAGATCGGCCATCGCAAAATCGCCGACCGCGACCGAGCACCGCTGCCGTATCCGGTCCTCGAGGGTGACGTTTCCCACCCGCTCCCGGGCAAGGTTCCGGCTCGTGCGTGCTATCGCGTAGGCCTCGGGGGTGACCGCCGCAAGGTCAGTATACGTACTTCCGGTGGTATCCCCGGGGCGTGATGATTCCTCTCTCATCCGTCTCATCCCTCCAGATCCGTGTCTCCTCGCCGCCGATAAAGACGATCGAGTGCATGTCCACGAAGGCGAAGTGGTCTTCGAACTCGCCAAGCGTCGTGATCAACCGCTCTTCTCCCTCCCGGTAGGCATTCCGGACGACCCCGACGGGTGTCGCGTCGGAAAGGTGCCGGCGGGCGATCGCGACCGCTGCATCCAGGTTGTGCGGCCTCCCCCGGGAACGAGGGTTGTAGAGGACGACCGGCACCCGCATCTGAAACGCAAGATCGAGTCTTCGTTCGATCTCCTCTCCCGGCGTCAGGAGATCCGAGAGGCTCATCGTGACGTAGTCTCCCGAGAGCGGCGAACCAAGAAGCGCCGCTGCCGATATCGCCGCCGTGATACCGGGGATGACCTCGACTGCGACTTTTGTGCCGGACCGCTCCGCCACCTCGAGCACGATGCTCGCCATCCCGTAGACACCGGCATCGCCGCCGCTCACCATCGCGACGACCCGCTCCCCGGCAAGGGCGAGCGCGCGTGAAGCCCGGTCGACCTCGCGGCCCATGCCGCTCCGGATAACCTCTTTTCCGGCGAGCATCGGCCCGAGGAGATCGAGGTAGAACCCGTTGCCGATGATGCAGTCGGCCTCTTCGAGGGCTTTTGACGCCCGGGGCGTCATCTGCAGCAGTTCGCCCGGCCCGGTGCCGACGATGTACAGTTTTCCTCCATTATCGTGCGATTGCAACGGTAACACTCCCATAAGTCTGCTTGGCAAACACCAGTTCTTTTCGTTTCGAGACCGCGAGCGCCGCAGGTTCCGCGACACCGGCAAGCCCGATCAGGGAGGC
>MPOY01000152.1 GCA_001896715.1 Methanoculleus sp. EBM-46 | reverse complement strand
ATGAGATGGATCGCCGAGAAGAAGGGCATCAACGTGAAGTTCGAGGCGGTAGAGTGGAGCGCCATCATCCCCACCCTCCAGGCCGGGAAGATCGATATGGTCTACGCGGGGATGTCGATCACCCCCGAGCGGCTGGAGAAGGTCAACTTCAGCAACCCCTACTGGACGGTCAACCAGGATGTCGCGGCTCGTAAGGACTCGAACGTAACGATCGAGGATGTCCGTGCCGGCAAGGTGGTCCTCGGTGCGCAGAGCGGATGCACCGGCGCCCACTGGATCGAGGAGAACGTCGTCGGAGAAGGGCTGATGCCGAAGGAGAACCTGAAACTCTACGTCGATACCCAGGCCGCCGTCAGCGACCTTGAGATCGGCAGGATCGATGCGGTCATGTACGACGATGTCTCGCTCAGGGAGATCATCGAAGGCAAGCCGCTGAAGATCATCGGGTCTGTTCAGACGCAGGAGCAGGAGCAGTTCGGCGTCGCCATCAGGAAGGATGACACCGCCCTCCTTGAGTTCATGAACGAGGCGCTTGCAGAGCTGCAGGCCGATCCCTACTGGGAAGAGCTCAAAGAGAAATACAACCTGAAGTAACGGGGACTATGGGGACCGATCGTCCCCTCCCTCTTTTAGATCTTCAAACTCCCGGAGGCCTCTCTTCTGTACCCGCGCAAACCCGCCGCCATAGAGAGCGGATCCACTCTCTCGCACTACCGGGGCCCCGTCCTCTGTGCGCTGATAACGGCCGTCCTGATCGGCGGGAGCGCCCCGTTCACCAAACTCCTCCTCGGCGGGACCGGGCCGCTCGCGCTCGCTGCGCTGGTCTCGCTCGGGAGCGGCGCCGGCGCCCTGCTCTTCTCCCTCGCGGGGACCCGGCGGAGCCACATGGAGGCGCCGCCCGGGAGGAAGGAGATCCCCTGGCTGATCGGGGTGACGATATTCGGCGGAATCCTCGCGCCGGTCACCCTGATACAGAGCCTCCCGGGGACGCCGGCGGCGACGGCCGCCCTCCTCCTGAACTTCGAGGCCGTCGCGACGACGCTGATAGCCGCGACGGTCTTTCGGGAGTCGGTGAGCCGCCGCGTCTGGATTGCGCTCGGGTGCATCACCGCATCCTGCATCCTCCTCACCCGCGACCCGGCGGCGGGCTTCGGCCTCTCCCTCCCCGCGCTCGGTGTCCTGCTCACCTGCCTCTTCTGGGCGGTCGACAACAACATGGGGCAGCGGCTCTCGGCAAAGGATCCCCTCATCATCATATCCGTAAAAGGGCTCGTTGCCGGCACCATCACGCTCATCTTCGCTCTCGCCGCCGGAGAACACCTCCCGGACCCTGCCACGGCAGCCGCCGCCATGGCCGTCGGGTTCCTCTGCTACGGGGGTCTGACGAGCATCCTCTTCCTCCTCGCCCTCCGGGGCATCGGCGCCGCCCGGGCGGGCTCGCTCCTTGCCATATCCCCGTTCTTCGGCGTCCTCTTCTCCCTCGCCCTCTTTGCAGAACTCCCGGCGGGCGCGTTCTACGCCGCGCTGCCCGTCATGGCCGCAGGCGCATGGCTGCTGGTCTCCGAGGAGCATGCCCACCTCCACCGGCACCCGCCGGTCGTCCACGAGCACCGGCACCGCCACGACGACCTTCACCACGACCACCCCCACGCAACCGGCGACCCGCCGCTCTCCCCGTCCGGTGAGCACTCCCACCTGCACGAACACGGCGAGATCGTCCACGAGCATCCGCACCAGCCCGACATCCATCACCGCCACCCACACCGGCGATAACGCGGACACCTGCAAAAAGAGGGTGGCAGCCGGATGTCCTAGAGCTGGACCGCGGCGGTAGCCCGGACCGTCCCGGGAACGGCCAGCTGTTTCTCGAGGATGTTGACCGCGACGGTCGTTATCGAGACCAGCGCGAGGTAGACGATGCCGACGACTGCAAACGACTCCGTGTAGGTGAAGTACTTCGTCGCCACCAGCTTTCCCGCCCCGGAGAGCTCGATCACGGTGATCATGTAGGCAAGCGACGAGTACTTGATCAGGTAGATGAACTCGTTTGAGAGCCCGGGTATCGCCCGGCGGAGCGCCTGCGGCAGGATGACGCTCTTGATCGCCTGCGAGCGGGTCATGCCGAGAGCCTGGGCGGCGATCATCTGGCCATCCTTGATCGACATGAGCGCGCCACGGATGTACTCGGAGTTATACGCCCCGTTGCAGAGGATGAACCCGATCACCGATGCGACGAACGCGGAGAACGTGATGCCGATCGACGGGAGGCCGAAGTAGAGGATGAAGAGGAGGAGGAGGAGCGGCGTACCCTTGATGAGGTAGACAAAACCCTTGCAGAGAGGAGATATGATGCGGCCGCCGTACTGCCTCCCCGTTGCAACGGCGACACCGAGCGCGAGGCCGAACGGTGCGGAGCACACGATCAGCTGCAGGGTTATGACCAGCCCCTCCATCAGTGCCGGGAGGAGGATATCAAAGAGGAAGGTCGCCTGGTCCATCCCGCCTCAGTCTCCCGGGCGGTCATCCAGCCGGCCGATGAAGTCCTTCATGCGGGTGAACCGCGGATCGCGCAGGAGCAGGTCCGGCGCTCCCTGCTCGGCCACGACGCCGTTCTCCATAAAGAGGACCTCGTTTGCGACGGAGCAGGCAAACCCCATCTCATGGGTGACGACGAGCATCGTCATCCCCTCCCGGGCCAGGCGCTTCATGACCTCGAGCACCTCCCGGGTCAGTTCGGGATCGAGCGCGGACGTCGGTTCGTCAAAGAGGATGACGTCCGGGTCCATGGCGAGCGCCCGGGCGATGGAGACCCGCTGGGCCTGGCCGCCGGAGAGCTCGGCCGGGTAGTGGTCGGCCCAGTCCTCCATCCCCACCTGCCGGAGTTCGATGAGCGCTTTCTCGCGGGCTTCCGCTTTTCCCATACCCCTGACCTTCAGGAGCGCCAGCTCGACGTTCCTGACCGCGGTGAGGTGGTCAAAGAGGTAGAAGTTCTGAAAGACCATCCCGATCTTCTGCCGGAAGTAGTTGATCCGGGCTCCCGAGTTCGTGACCTCTTCGCCGTCGAGCCAGACCCGCCCGCGGTCGGGCAGTGTCAGCTGGTTGATGCACCGCAGGAGCGTGCTCTTGCCCGTCCCCGAAGGGCCGATGAAGACCTTCGTCTCGCCCCTCCGGACGTCAAACGTGATCCCCCGCAGCACCTCCTTGCCCCCGAAGGACTTGTGTATATCCTCAACTCTCAGAACGCAGTCGTTGTTGTTCATGCTCTACACTGCTCCGGTCCCGAATCCCGGGATTTCCACCCGCCTCTCCAGCCCATGCAGGATCTTCAAGCCCCCGTAGTTCAGGATGATGAAGATCCCTGCCGTGGCAAGATAGATCGGCATCATCACGTTGGTCTGCGCGACGATCCTCGACGCAAGGGTGAGGAGCTCGGCGACGCCGATGGCGTAACAGACCGCCGAATCGGTCAGGATGTTGGGATACTCGTTCGACCACCCGGGCAACGCTATGCGCATCGCCTGGGGGAGGATGACGGAGCGGATGGCGGTGAGCCTGCTCATCCCGAGCGATCGCGCCGCGATCATCTGCCCTTCCCCGACCGATTGGATGCCCCCCCGGAAGATCTGGGACTGGTACGCCGCACCCCGGAGGCCCAGGACGACCGCTCCGACGATGAATGCCGGAAGATGGCCTAGACCGATCCCCGGGAATATGCCGAACCAGAAGAGGAAGAGGAGGACGAGGATGGGGAGACCCCTGAAGAACCAGACGTAGACCCCGATGAGCGATCGTACCGGGCGGGAGCCGTATACCTGGCCGATCGCCATGGGTAGCCCGAGGATGATGCCGATGCCGAGTGCGGCGATGACAAGGCCGATGGTAACGGTAACGCCGGAGAGAAGATACGGGAACCAATCTATGAGGATTGACAGAACGTCCATTTGGCTATTCCTGGGTCAT
>MPOY01000406.1 GCA_001896715.1 Methanoculleus sp. EBM-46 | reverse complement strand
TCGTGATAACCACCAGCTCTATGTATGTGGCCCTGCGGATGGGAGCCCTTCCGTGGCCCACGATTTTCGTCGCCGTTATGTCTCTGGCGATACTGAAAGCCCTGGGCAATACGAACCTCAACGAGGTCAACGTCACGCACACGGCTATGTCGGCAGGTTCGATGGTAGCCGGTGGACTGGCCTTCACGGTTCCGGGGATATGGATTCTCGACGCGAACGCCAGTATGAGTTTTCTTTCACTCCTCATCTTGACGCTCTCTGGAACGGTTCTCGGCGTTATTTTCACTGGACTCATAAGAAAGTACTTCGTAGAAAAGGAGAGACTCCCATTTCCAATGGGAATCGCCTCATACGAGACGATCGTCGCCGGCGACGAAGGTGGCAGCAAAGCCAGATGCCTTTTCTCTACCATGGGAGTGGCGGCGATTTTCGTCGCCATAAGAGACTGGTTTGGCTGGATTCCAGGAGCCTGGTCCTCGGCCTGGCTTTACGCGAGAAATATCTTTTTCGGCGTCTGGATATCTCCGATGGCAGTTGGGATTGGCTATATAATCGGTCCGCTCTTCACGGGCGTATGGTTTCTCGGCGCCGCTCTCAGTTACTTCTTTATAATACCGGTCGGTGTCGGACTGGGCTGGTTTGCAGATATCGCTGCGGCCAGAGCCTTCAAGGACAGTCTCGGTATCGGTCTAATGGTTGGGACGGGTATAGGGATACTGCTAAAGGGCATCGCGCCGAAAGCGAGAGAGATTTACGGTCCGATCTTCAGACCGGAAAAAAACGCGAAAAACCCCCTTTCCGGCTGGATTCCCATTGTCTTCGCCGCAGTTGCGGTTTTTCTGACAACGCTGAGCGAGATGACTCTGATCCCGGCGTTGCTCACCATCATCGGAGTATGGCTGACAACGGCGATGGCAGCTTCTATAACCGGCCAGTCAGGAATAAACCCGATGGAGATCTTCGGTATCATCGTCCTCCTGGCCGTGAAAATCGTGGCGACACCCGGTACCATTGAATCGTTCATGATCGCCGGCGTCGTTGCGGT
>MPOY01000166.1 GCA_001896715.1 Methanoculleus sp. EBM-46 | reverse complement strand
TCCGGGTCCTTCGAGGCATCGATGAGGAGGAACTCCCCGGTCTTTTTGTTCATCGTCCCGGGTTCCCCTGCAAGCCCGAACCGCTCCGCAACCTCCCGGACCTGCTCTTCCGTGACGGTGACGGGGACTGTCCGGTAGAGCGTGTACGAGTCCCGCACCTCCGGGAACTCGGCAGTGAGGGAGAGCATAGTTTCGCCTGCACCCGCTCTGGCGGGAAGAGGGATTTCCGGAGCCTGGCCCGGACCAAGAACCCATACGCACCCGGCTATGATCGCGAGAGCGAGACAGACGAGTGCAACAATTTTTAATCGCATGTCAAAACCTCTGATTGGATGCCGCGGTAGATTCAGCAGCCCGAGGCGGGAGGGGCATGCCTTCGCACACAGAATGCATAGACCCTGTTGCCGCTTCCCGTGCCGAGCAGGGGGCAAGCGGCCTTGCACCATGAAACGAATAACTCCGGAGCATAAGGTTCTCCAGGGTAGCAGTGTGGTCAGGGAGAATGGCCGGCCCGACCACCCCATAATAGACAATGAAGTAATCGTCGTGTTTTGGGGACAGCGGCTTCTCAACAACGGCGAGATAACCTGAAGACGTCTTGTTATCGAATTTTGTTACGCCAACGGGACTACAAACCGGTTCTCCCCGTGATAATTCAGGTTCTTTGGAGAGGAACATCTCGGCGGAAGAGACACTCCCCGATGCTCGGAGGTGGATGCAGAGGACCATCTCAGCCTGTAAGAGGTCTGTCTTATCGTCGAAATACCAGTTGACGACCAGATACCGATCACCCGACATGGTGTCGACATACATTGCATGACTGCAGTGCCGTGAGAGGACCGGAAACAAGGATGGACACCCGTCTTCGATATCGCCGAGCAGGACAACATTCCCATCAATCGTTCTATTTGCGGCGACAGAGCCGTTCTCTGCATATTCGTACCGGGGCTGCGGGATATACCATTTCTGCAGGGCCTTAGGGGGAGGATACCCGGGACCAATGGCGAGGAGGTCAACGAGCAGGAGGATACCGAAAGCACCGATAGTGATCAGGAGGAGAATGAGTGCGAATTTGCTGGTTCTGTCGGTTTTCAGGGATTTCATCCGGACCTTCCACCGTAAAGAAGGGGTCGGGGCCTCACCCGGGACGCATCCCGGATGCCAGCGGGCTCGCCGGAGCGCCGGCATAGATTGTACTGATCGTGCCGGATGCAATTGCAATGGTTCCAGTCCCGGGTGAGGCCACGGAGCGCCGTTTTTCGTTCTCCAGCCTCCCGACCAGAGCTATAAGGACAAGGGGCCACGCAAGGCTGAAAGCGATGGCCGGGAAGACCAGCACGCTCACGGTGCATCCTTCCCGCGTGACCTCCGGACGAGGAAGTACCCCACTAGGAGCACGATCACGGCCCCAAGACCGCACATGAGAAGCACGGGGTTATAGAAGAGGCTGAATGCGCTCTCGGCGCCATGATATGCCGTCGTATCTGCAGGTTCCGCGAGCGCGGCCGACACTGCCGCGCCGCCCGTCGGATCGACCCGCACATCAAGTTTCAGGCCGTCAGGGTCGACTATTTCGACCTTGACGGGGATATCCTCGATCCCCAGTTGTTCTGCCTCCTCATTCAGCATCGCGTATATCTCGTCCACCGCAACGCCGGCTTTATCCTGAGGGTATCCCTCCACGATACCGATTCTG
>MPOY01000507.1 GCA_001896715.1 Methanoculleus sp. EBM-46 | reverse complement strand
GCCGCATGAAGTCGTAGGCGTCGCGGACGATCCCATCGATCAGCTCCTCGTCCTCAGGATCGCGGATGATCGTATACGGTATGCCAAGCGCGGCAAGCAGATCCGGGACCGCACGGTTGAACGGCACCTGGGCCGGGATCGCCTCCCGGTAGACCCCCCGCCAGCTCGCGAGGATGGGGAGGGGGAGACCGAACGTGACGGTGAGCGACATGATCGCGTTTAAGGAGTTCCCGAGCCCCGAACTCTGCATATGGAGCACCGATCGTGCCCCCGCCATCGCAAGCCCGGCAGAGATCCCGACGCCGTCCTCCTCCCGGGTAAGGTCGACCGCACGGAACCGCTCCGGGATGAGGGCGCAGAGTTCTCGCGTCCGGTCGCAGGGGAGACTCACCACGGTATCGATGCCGAGGGCGGCAAGCCGGTCGAGGACACAGCCTTCACGCACGGATGGCCACCTCCTGCTCCGCGAGCCAGGCCCTGACGGCATCCCGGATATCCCCCTCGAAGGCCTCACCGGCCGCTACGCGGACGAAAGGCTCGACCGGGTAGCGGTCGAGGTCCTCTGCCGCACGTTGATATCCCCCGCCGGTCACGTTCAGGAGGATGTGCTCATCCGGTTCGACGAATCCCTCCTCCACCGCCCGGACGAGCGACGCGACCGCGACCGCCGCCGCCGGGTCGAGGTCGATCTCCTCCGCCTCCTCAAAGAGACGGCCGGCGGATCGGGCATCGTCGTTAGAGACCGCGTACATCCTCCCCCCGGATGCCGCGAGCGCGTCGTAGACTCCACCCCGGACACCCCAGGGCGGGTGACGATTCGTCAGGACATCGGCGGAGACCCGGGCGATCGAGGCCCCGGCCTCAGGCATATCCTCAGCCGCGATCTCTCGCCGTCCTGCCTCCCATGCCCGGACCATCGGGACGAAGGGGAGGTTCTGCGAGAGGTGGAGGGCCGGGAGGCGGGAACCGAACCGGCCATCGGCGATGAGCCGCTCTGCGGCCTCCCACGCGGCGATACCCCCGGTCCCGCTCCCGACCGCCTGGAAGTAGGCATCGGGGAGCCTGCCGGCGGCAAGCGTCCCATCAAGCAT
>MPOY01000111.1 GCA_001896715.1 Methanoculleus sp. EBM-46 | reverse complement strand
GAGCAGCGATCCGGCCGCCGGCACCATCGATGACGGCGGGCTCTTCATCGCCCTTGATGCGGGCACGACGACCATCACCGCAACGGCCGACGGCATCACCGGAGCGGCGGACGTAACGGTCGTCCGGCCGGCCCCGGGCGTCGTCGTCTCCCCGCCGGCGATCACCCTGGATGAGGGAGAGACCTGGCTCTTCACCGCGACTCTCGTCGATCCGGAGGACGACGCTCTATTCTCCGGAGTGGTCGCCTGGTCGTCGCACGACGAGACCGTCGGCACGATCGACGAGGACGGGTTCTTTACCGCGCTCAGTGAGGGCGCCGTAACCATCACCGCGACGATCGACGGATCCGGAGAGATCGGGACCGCGGTCGTGACGGTCCGGCCGGCATCGGCGTTCCCGGCGCGAATCGCGATCAGCCCGTCTGACTTCACTATCGCCGCCGGGCAGGACCTGAGGCTCACCGCGACCGTGTATGATCAGTACGGCGACGAGATGCCGGGCGTAGCGGTGGCCTTTGAGAGCAGCGACCCGCATATCGGCACCATCGATGACTCCGGCCTCTTTGCCGCCCTCAAGGACGACAGTGTGGTCCTCACTGCAACGGCAGGCGATATATCCGGCTCCGCCCGCGTGACCGTTGAACCCTCCCTTGCAGTCCCGGCCACCATCGCAATCGAGCCTGCGAAGGCCGTGATTGCGCCCGGGGAGATCCGGGAGTTCGTCGCCACGGTCTTTGACCAGCGTGACGACGGGATGGACTGGGTCAGGGTCGCCTGGTCGTGCTCTGATGCAGCCATCGGCACCATCGACAGGGCCGGCCTCTTTACAGCATACATATGCGGGACGGCGGACGTGAAGGCCCGGGCCGGCGGCGTGGAGGAAATCGCGACGGTCAGCGTCACGACCGCACCGATCCCTGACGATCCCGGAAACAACGACGGATCGGCCGGTTGGAGCGGTAGCAGCGGCGGCGGGGACAGCGGTCCCGCCTTTGACGCAGGCATGGGCGAGAGCCTGATGCGCGGCGAGACGTTCACGTTCTCGGGCATCACCACATCATCGGTCGACAGCGTCGCCATCACGGCGGCAAACAGCATCCCGAGGTTGATGGTGACCGTGAAAGGGACCACAGCGCCTTCTGCGGCGGTGCCCCCCGATGGTGACGTCTACGAGTACATCGAGATCACCCTCTACTGGGCAAACCCTGACGACATCGAGAGCGCGGTGATCGTCTTCACCATCCCCGTCGACTGGCTCCGCGAGCACGGCATGATACCGGAGGATGTCGGGCTCATGCGCTATGTCGGCGGCGTCTGGCAGCCCCTGGATACCGTCTTCCTCGGTGAGGAAGACGGGGCGTACCGCTTCCGCGCGACCACCCCCGGGTTCTCCACGTTTGCTATCGCTGCCGTGGCGCCGGAGAACACGACCGTAACGCCGGAGGCGACCGCCACGCCGGGAGGGGAGGCGAACACCACGATAAACGCGACTGCGGAACCGATGGCAACGGCGACCACCGTGCCGGTGACGACGGCGCCCGCGGCACCGCTCGTCTACGCACCCTTCCTTGCCCCGCTCGCCTTCCTCCTCTGGCGGAGAAGGAACCACTAACCCTTTTTTTGGGACGGGAGAACGGGCACCTCGCCCACGAGAAGCGACTCCCAGTAGTCGCGGTTATTGATGCACCCGGGGTCCGGCGCGTGGATATCCCCGAAGTATGCCCACCCGCGGGCCCTGCACCCGCCGCATATGTACTTGTTCCCGCAATCGGCGCATGCCCCGGAGAGCAGGCTCCTGTCCCGCAACTTCTGCAGCACCTCCGCTGAGTGCCATATTTCAAGGAACGGCGTATCCCGGACGTTTCCGACGACGATCGGCATGAAGACGCAGGGTTGGACGTTTCCTTCGGGCTCGATGCTGCAGTAGAGCCTCCCTGCGCCGCACCCGCCGATGAAGTCGGCAAGAAGCCCGGTCTTCCCCTCGATCGCCTCCCCGGCGTAAAAGTGCCCGACGGGAACCCCTTTCTCATCGGCAACCGCCACGGCCGCGATCTGCGGGGCGGTGGTGAGCGCCTCAGGACCCTTTCCCTCCCGTGTCCGGGCCATCAGGTAGCGCATAAGATCTCTGCGCTCTTCCGGGGATATATCCTGGCCGGCCATATCCACGCCCCTCCCCGTCGGTATGAAGTTGAAGCACATGAGCCGGTTCACACCGAGGTCCGATGCAAGGGCGTAGATATCCGGGACCTCGGCGTAGTTCGCCCGGGTGACCGTGGTTGCGATGCAGGTGTAGAACCCCGCCGCGACGGAGTTCCTGACGCCTGCGATGGTCCGGTCGAACGCGCCCGGGATGCCCCGCATGGCATCGTGGCTCGCTGCATCCTTCCCATCCACGGATATCTCCACGTACTCGACGCCGGCACCCTTGATCCGCCCCGCCATCTCCGGTGTGATGAGGGTGCCGTTTGAGGCGAGCGCCACGTATATGTCGTGTTTGTGGGCATGGGCGGCCACTTCGAAGAAGTCCTTTCGCATGAGAGGCTCTCCGCCCGAAAAGGCGATGACCACCACGCCGGCATCCGCAAGTTCCTCGACGAGACGTTTCGCCTCATCGGTATCGAGTTCGTGGGGGAGGGCTTTCTGCGCGTCCTGGTAGCAGTGGGCGCAGCGAAGGTTGCACCTGTGGGTGAAGTCCCAGACCACCATGAAGGGGGCGTTCACGATCTGGGGCATGGTGATGCCGTAGCGGGCGATACCGGAGAGCACGTTCTGGAGCCCCCGTAAAAATACGGTCTCGGAGAGACCTTTCTTGATGTCATCCTCGCTCACCCCGAAGAGGTCGCTGCTCCGGCGGAGGGTGAGCCCCACCATATGGCCCGCGAGCCGACACCTCCAGCATAACCCGTCGTTCTGGTCAAGGTAATATCGAATCGCGTTATCGAGGCGATTTCCACACTCATCATCCCGGGCGATGAACCGGAGGAGGGCACGGGCAACCGGGTTTCCGAGCCACCGCCGGACCGCCGGAAGCGCATTAATACGGTCATCTGTCATTGCCTGCTCATCTCTCCTGCACCCGGGGATGGCATTATCCGGGGGTGATCCGGATCACCCCGGAGGGCTGAGATGGCTTAAAGGTTGCCCGCCGAAACCTCCGATGCTCTCACCCTCGAGTTCTGCCGAACAGCCGCGGCGAGACCGCGAGCGCGGAGCCGAGGATGAGGCCGGCAAGGACCGGAGAGAGGGCGAACGCCCCGGGGGCGGTGACGAGTGCTGCATGAAGGTACCAGAACGGGAGGAGCCCCTGCGTATGCGGGGCGGGCGCGACGAGTCCGGAGAGGACGATCGCTGCCATGACCGTGATGATGGCGTAGAGGTGCCCCTCGCTGGACGAGCCCGGGGCGACCGCCGCCAGGACGCCGAGGGCGTTTGCCGCAACCACGGCGGAGGCGAATGCTCCGGCCACGCAGAAAACGACTTCCGGGGCCGGGGGATGCAGGATCAGGAAGACGGCGAGAGGGATGGCTATCTGTGCCAGATCGAGGAGAGCGTTTGCGAGTATGTATCCGGCGATCAGCCGACGGGGGGAGATGGGCAGCATGGCCATCCGGTCGAGCATGCCGCTCTCGCGGATGCGGACGAGCCCGATCGACGACCCGAATATGCCGGAGAAGATGATGGCGACCGTGATGCCGGCGGCCTGCAGGGAGACGGGCAGATCGGCGAGTATGAGGGGGAGCAGGAGCCCCGCCGGCAGGACGAACTTGAGGAGGAGCCCCCGGCGGTTCCGGAGGTCTTCAAGGATCTCCTTTCTGAAGAACGAGTCAGGGTGCATCCGCTCCCTCCTTCGTGTACGCGAGGAAGACATCCGGGAGCCCCGGGGCATGGAGATCGACGCCCACGACCACCCCGCCCTCCCCCGCCACCGCGTGGACGACCCGGGCGAGGAGGGATGAGTGCCCGGATGCATCCGGCGCGGCTATAACCGTCACGTGAAACCCGTCCTCCCGCTCCTCCGTGCCCACGCCCTCGATGCCGGAAACCTGCCCGAGCGGCCGGGGATCGATCGGCGCCTTCAGCCGGAGGTCGATCGTCACCGTAGCGCCGAGCGATCCGACGAGCACGGACGGTTCTCCCGCGACGAGCATCCTGCCCCGGTCAAAGAGGGCGACCCGGTGGGCAAGATCGGCCGCCTCGTTCACGTCGTTTGTGGAGAAGACGATCGCAGCACCCCCCCGGGCCGCCTCGCGGAGGAGACCGGCAAGGGTGACCCGCGCCCGGTAATCCAGGCCGATCGAGGGCTCATCCAGCAGGATGAGGGAGGGTTCGTGCGCCAGGGCCTCGATAAGGCCGAGTTTTCGCCGCATCCCATACGAGTAAGTAGAGACCGGGTCATCCCATCGATCCCGGAGGTCGAGAAGCGAGAAGAGCGACTCGAGCCGGTCGTGCGCCGCGCCTGGTTCCATGCCGTAGGAGCGGGCGAAGAACCGGGCGTTCTCGTAGCCGGTGAGCGCCTCCCAGTGGGCGGTATGGTCAAAGAGCATACCGGTTCGGCGCATCATCGCCCGGCCGTTTGCCGGGAGCAGAACAGTCCCCTCGTCGGGGGGGATGAGCCGGGCGATGACTTTGAGCAGGGTGGACTTCCCCGACCCGTTGGGGCCGAGGAGGCCGAGGATCTCCCCCTTCCCCACATCGAGGGTGACACCGTCGAGCGCCCGGACGGACCCGAACCGTTTCGTCACGTCCCGCAGGGCGACAGCCATCCCTCCCCCTCACCGGAACTCAAGGTGCGTGGACCGGGTAACCCGCACCGCTCCATCGGGCACGGTCTCTGCGACCTCATAGACGAGGATCCGGTCGCCCGGGCGGATGGTCTGCCCCACGATCCGTCCCTGCAGGATATGCCGGTGAAAGTCCGGGGCAAACCTCTTTGTCGGGGTAAAGACCACCACCCGGGCATCAGGGACCTGCATCCTGACCACCTCCCCTGCCGGACCGCCGGGCCACGTCCCGGACGGCATCCTCCGTGACCCGGGAGAGGCCCCGGGCCCGGACATGCTCTTCGACCGCCATCCGTGCCATCTTCCGCGCAAACGGCGGCACCCGCGAGAGGACCTGCTCCGCCTCCGGCGTCCAGGGTATTGCGTCGCGGGGCAGGTCCGGCATCGTGACCGGGGTCTCTCTCGGCGCGACGACGAGGACGTTCGTGGTGCTCATCCGGGCAAGGTTCAGGGTGTTCGACCCTATCAGCGACTCCTCTTCCCGGTGCAGCCCGTAGCGCCCGAGGACGAGGAGCCCCGCCCCTCTGGCCGCGGCGTAGTGGTGCACCTGCGGGCAGACCCTGCCGGCGACGACCGCCGTGTGGACCCGGGCGCCCAGGGCTTGCGCGAGGGCCGCCCCGCGCTCCAGGTTCCGCCGGTAGAGGTGTTCAAGCCCCCGGTCGATGATCTCGTCGTGAAGTTGCTCCTGGGCCGGGAAGTTGAACCGGCGCTGCGCCTCCTCCGGCAGGGCGCCGGCGATGACGGGAAAGACTGCGGAATGAAAGAACGGATCGTAGATGGCCACCGCCTCGAGCGGCGTATCATGAGCCGCGGCGATAGAGGCCGCACGTTCGAGGGCTGCGTAGCTCGCGTCGCTCCCGTCCACGCCCACGACGACCGGGCGGTTCTTCAGGCTCCAGGGCTTCCGGACCAGAAGGAGGTCGCCCGTGCCGGCATACAGGAGAACCCGCTCGGCAAGGCCCCCGAGGGGCACCTCCGGCGTCTGCCCGTGCCCGGTCGCGCCGAGCACCGCAAGATCCGGCCGGCGCTCCCGGATGAGGCGGAGAACCTCGACGTATCCCCTCCCTTCGGCTATGACCGGTTCGAAGGGGATACCCTGTGCGGCGGCCTTCTCCGCCAGCGGCGCGAGGTAGGCATCCGATATGAGCGCCATGCCCCCGGATATCAGGTCGTCGTGCGTCGCCCGCAGGTCATCGAGCCGTTCTTCTTCCTGGTACTGCCCGGGAAGGCCGGGCTCCATATCCTCAAAGCGCTGCCGGTGCATCCGGGCGGCATACACGTGGCAGCCGGTGCACCTGCCCCTGCCACCGGCAGTAAGGGAGAGAGCTGCATCCCCCGCCAGGTCTGAACAGGGAGAGCCGTCCACCCCTACGAATATCTGCTGGTACATCATGCACACCCGTCATCCTGGATGACAGGGATAAGAGCGGCACAAACGGCATAAATGCTTTGG
>MPOY01000505.1 GCA_001896715.1 Methanoculleus sp. EBM-46 | reverse complement strand
TTCTCTGTTTCTGGCGGCGCACGACTTCCCCACCTGGAGGGAGGAACGGCGGATCGCTCGCCGTGATTCATGGAGTCCCGTTCACTGGGCTATTATAATAGATGTTAGCACAAATTTATTGGGAAATGGGGATGCAATGGGACTGAAGGGTGGCCCTACACAGGATGAAGTCATGGCGGTCTCGCTCGCAAAACTCGGTATTCGCCCGGGCGACCGGGTGGCCGACGTCGGGTGCGGAACCGGGAAGGTTGCCGTCGCCGCGTCGAAAGTGGCGGGCCAGGTCTACGCGATCGATCGAAGGCCGGAGGCGATCGCCTGTGCCCGGCAGGAGGCGGTTGCCGCCGGCGCCGGAAATATCGAGTTCTTCGAGGGCGACGCGGTGGATATCCTCCCGGGTCTCGGCCGGCTCGACGCCGCCTTCGTCGGGGGGTCCCGCCGCCTGCCGGAGGTCCTCGATATCCTCGCCGGGAAAGTGCAGGGGCGGATCGTCGTGAACGCGGTGATGGTCGGGACGCTGCAATCGGCGATAGAGAGCATGCGACGCCTCGGCATCTTCTCGGAGGCCGTCCATCTCCAGGTCTCCCGGTCCGCCGATATCGCCGGCGGGGTGATGTTCAAGCCCATCAACCCCGTCTACATCGTTGTCGGGGGTGCCGGGTGCTCGTAGGGGTGGGGCTCGGGCCCGGCGACCCCGAACTCCTGACCCTGCGGGCGGTCCGGCTCCTTCGCGAGGCGGCGGCGGTCTTTGTCCCGGGAAAACTTGCTTACGACCTGGTGCGGCCCTACCGCCCCGACGCCGTCGTCCTCAACTTCCCGATGACGAGCGATGAGGCCTATATCCGGGAGTGCCTCGAGGAGAACGCCGACCGGATAGCGCCGCACGCTCGGGGCGGTCTTGCGGTCTTTGGGATCATCGGGGATCCGAACTTCTACTCGACTTTTTCCCGTCTCTGCGATGTGATCGGCGAGCGATACCCCGAGATAGCGTTCTCGACCGAGCCCGGGATCAGCTCGATCACCGCGTTCGCCTCCGTGGCAAACGTCCCGGTGGCCGGCGGGTTCTTCGTCTCGGATGGGAACGGGCCGGAGTCCCGGATCTTCATGAAGGTCCGGCGGCCGGCGGCACTTGCGGCCTCCCTCGCAAAAGAGGGCTATGCGGAGTTCGTCCTCGTGGAACGGATGTTCCTCCCCGGTCAGCAGGTCTACCGGGGGGACGACCTCCCCGAGGAGAGCGACTACTTCTCGATCCTCTATGCGAGGCGACTGAATGCATAA
>MPOY01000389.1 GCA_001896715.1 Methanoculleus sp. EBM-46 | reverse complement strand
GAATGAGCAGAACTTGTGATATTATCTCATGTTTTCATAATACGTGGGCGAGTGAGAACCACTCGCTCCACCTGTTCCGTCTGATCGGCAGGAATGTTTGCGATCGGGAAGTTGTGAGGACGTGCAACTAAAAAGGGTAGGGAGGGGGTTACCTGGAGGGGATGATGAGCGAGCGCTCGCCGGCAGGCATGAACTCGCGGATCGCACCCTTCGCGAACTCGCGGCGGGGCTCGGCGAAGTCGAACTTCAGGGCCGGGTCGGCGAAGCAGACCTTCACGAGCGGGCTGTAGCAGAACGCACCGCCGCGGCCGTAGTGCGCGCCGCCGACGATCGCGGCGTACTCGCCCTGGTGGCCGACGTTCATCGCATAGTTCGGGTAGTTCGGGCCGCGGAGTTCTCCCATCAGGCCGCGGTCGGGCTCCATGGAGAGCGAGTTTGCGGACCCGCACTGGTCCTGGAGGTCGTAGCCGAAGAAGCCGAGACGCGACCATCCGTCCTTGTGCAGGAGCATCGAGAGGTACCAGGCGTTCAGGCCGGCGTTCGAGTTGCCGGTCGCGATGGAGGTCGTGAGGCCGGATGCGGCGGCGATGACGCCGGCACGCTGGGACCCGCCGAAGTGGTCCTCCATCATGGTCGGGAACTGCTCGTACTGCTCCATGGCGTTGAGCGTGACCTCGGTCGCCATGTCGTTGACGATCTCCTGGGTCGGCCTGACCTTGTCCTTCGGGCTCGGGTTTCTCCAGTCGACCTTGTACCTGTCCTTGATGTAGTCCATACCGTAGTAGGTGTACTCGTCGAGGATGTTGTCGGTGTAGGCCGCGGTCGCGTACTGGGTGAACCCGACACCGCCGGACATGTAGGAGCCAAGCCAGATCTGGTCGTAGAGCATGGTTCCGGCGCCGACGACCTCGAGGGAGGCCCGGGCGGGGTCGTTAGGGTATTTCCGGTTCGCCTGGATGATATCGGAGAAGAGGCCGAACTTGATGCCGCCGGGCTCGTTCGGGCCACGGGCACGCCGGGCAGGCAGGTGGGAGGCCATCTGGACGACGCCCGCGTGCTTTGCCGCGTAGGAGAGGTCGGCGACGGCCGCTTCACCGGCGCACATGCGGTAGGCGGCGATGAAGGACATACCGATCTGCATCGCGGACCACCGGGAGGTCGTTCCACCGTCGCAGGTCCTCGATACCGTGGACGGGATGTGGATCGCCTGGTACATGCTCTTGCCGACCTCGGCCTTGAGTTCCTCGGCCTGCTTTGCGGGGAAGAGCTTCTCGATGTCGAGGACGAACTGGGGCTCGATGTCGTCGGCGAGTTCCTGGTCGCCGGTGAAGACCTTGACGTAACAGTCGTCGACGAGGCCGGGGTGGGTCTCGACCATGTGCTCCTGGACGACGGCCGCACCGGGCATGGCGTGGTTCAGGATATGGAGGTACTCGTTGATCGTCTCGGGGGTGACTTCCTTACCGAGACGCTTCTGCAGGGTCTGGTGGGCAAGGTCCATCCCGACGATGACGGTTCTCCTGATATCATCCCACATCTGCTGCATCGCAGAGTTGTTGACGAAGTGCAGGTCGTCGCCCTCGACGAAGACGCCGGTGCCGCTGACCTCGTAGGTCATCAGCTGGCGCTGGCCCATCGGTATACCGCCCAGGTGACAGCGCTCGGGGTCATACATGGATATGCCGCGGTCCATCTCGGCGGCAAGGCTCGCCTTCATGAACTCCACCTTGCGAGGAGACTGGCGAACACCGTTGAACTTGTAGAACTCGGCGGTCTCGGACTCGACGTCCTGTCCCTGGAACTTCTCCTTGAGGGATTTCAGGAACAGCTTCTGGGATCTCTCAATCTTTGCCATTGTGATCACTCCTCTCTGGGCATGAAGCCGTATTTCGTCCGCAGCGAGTGGATGCGCTGGACGTATTCGATGTACTCGGTGTCGTCACGGTAGGGAGTCCCTACGAGCGAGTGGAAGATCGTCGTGTGGGCCTTGAGCCACTTCTCGTCGAGCGGTTTGCCGACGGCGACCGCACGGTCGAGGGGCTCGCCGATCTGGTTCTTGACGTAACGGACGACGCCGTCCTCGCCGAGGATGTTCCTCTGCAGCATGTCGAACATCATGCCGTCTTCAGCAAGACGGAGCGAGTGGCCGTGCACGGTCGCGCCGCGGATGCCGGTGCGGGCCGGGTCGAGGAGTTCGGTCTCGATGAGTTCCTTTGCGTACTTCTCGAGGTCGCGCTCGCGGCACTCGACGATCTGGCGGCCGGAGAGCGTGCCGGGGTCGATGCCGCGGAAGCGGTACATCTCGGTGTAGGTCCGCTGGTAGGGCTGCGAGGGGGCGTTGAACATCGAGTCGGCGAACTGGATGTAGCGGACGCGGTCGCCGGCACTGGCGCCTTCGGTGGGCTTGACGATCCTGCGCATGGGGCAGTCGGGCTCCTGCTGCTCACCGAGCGGCGGGTGGGCGCTCGGGTATGCCGAGCCGGGGGCACGGTGGCCGAGGATCAGCACGATGTCCTCATCCGTTACGGAACGAACCTTCTCAAGCTTCTGGCCGGGGTTCATCTGCTTGCGCCGGTTTGCGGCGACAATCGACGTCCCGGGACCATACTGGGGCTTGTATGCCATTGTATCATTCACCTCAGATTGATTGTTATCGTATCCATTTTCGGTTGATTTGAACGACTTTCTGCCATATCTCCGGGTGACCGCCGGACCTTCCCCGTACCGGGGGTCCGCAAGGCCGATAGGCGGTGCACCGCACGGGAAGCTCCGGATCGGTGCCCGATAGGCCCGGGTTGCGGAGATGCGGCGTTCGTCATTCGGATCTCCGCTCGTTCAGGCTCCGTTTGCGATCTGGTCGATCGGCTTGTTGAAGACGTCGATCTTGCCGTAGGTGTCGGCGAAGATCTTCGATGTGCTTTCGGGCGAGAACATCTGCGTTCCGGCGTCGAGCGCCGCTGCAGCGACCACGCACGGGATGGCGACGCCGTTTGCGTGCCGGGTCACGACGTGGTTGCCGTTGAAGATACCGGGGCCGCCGCCGCCGTAGATCGAGTGGCTGAAGAACGAGAACCCGACGGCGGTACCCATGACACGGCCGTAGTCACAGCCGGGGAGACCGGTCTCGTGCTCGAGCAGGTCGTTGAAGTAGAGGAGCGTCGAGGAGACCGCCTGGGCGAACCGGCCGGCACCGCAGTTGACGATGGTGGCTGCCATGGTTCCGGCGGCGGTATAGGCGTTCCAGAGCATGGGGTCCTTCGTGTCGTAGAACTGGAAGTAGCCGCCCTTCTTCCCTGGAGCGATGACTTTGTCCTCGATAGCGCGCTCGACAAGGCTCTGGACGACCGTACCGACCGTTCCGGTCTGGCCGTTCGCCTTGACGAGGTCGTAGACCATGTTGTTCGCGTTCAGGCCCTGGTAGGCGTAGGCAAGCAGCATGGCGCGTTCGAACGGCCCGACGGCGCCTCCCATCTCAAAGACACCGGCGGTCTCGAGCGTCGATGCAAGTGCAGCGCCCTGCAGGGCGTTCCTGCCGGTCATCATGACGGTGTGGTTGACCGGGATGTTCCGGAGCGCGTAGCCGAGGCCTTCGTTGTTCTGGGGGATGTTGAGGATCGACGTGACGAGCGCACCCTCGAGGTCCTGCGTGTGCGGGTAGCCGCCCCAGCAGGCTGCCTTGACGGTGGATGCGTTGAAGGCGTCGATGCCGAACTCCTCGACGATCGCGTAGGTGGTCGCGGCTGCGACCGACGTGATCGCGGCGTCGTAAGTGGCGGCGTTTGCCAGGCGCTTTGCCGGGACCTTGACGAGCTGGAGTTTTCCACCGTTGAACTCCATGATCTCGGTGTCGTCGCCCTCGGTAACCTGGATCATGTCCTTGATCCGGGCGACGATGGCGTCCTTGTTCTCCATGATGGGGAGGTCGAGCTCTCTTCCCTTGATCTTGCCCTTCCCGAGTTTTCCGGTCTTAAGTGCGTCCTGGATGCCTCCAAGGTTCACGTTGATCGTTCTCTTGGTCAGGTCGATGATCTTACTTGTGGCCGGGTTGACCAGCGGGCTGATTCTGTCGAGGGTGACGCCGCCCTTGAGCAGCTTCCCGTCGTCAGAATAGAGATCGATTGTTTCCGTGTATTTAGCCATAGTATTTCATCCTTTTACCCTTGTTCAATGCATTCCGTTCGTGAAAGAGGCCGGAGCGTTCACATGCCCCGGTTCTCTGAAAGCCGCTACTGCACGTCCCAGAAGGGACTATAAGAATAGAAGGAGGGTTATTAATAAAATTTACGAATTT
>MPOY01000106.1 GCA_001896715.1 Methanoculleus sp. EBM-46 | reverse complement strand
GATATGCCCGAGAGCCGTCCGGAGGTCGGGAGCGCTCCGGAAGATCCCGGCCTGGTTCCACATCGTCAGTTTCAGGTCTTTCTTCACATCCGCGGGGCTCACAGCCCCCTCGAAGAAGGCGTCAAGCATCCGGAGCACCCCGTCGGCCCGGGCGGGGTCGACCCGGCCGCTCTGCTCCTGCGTCTTCCCGGCGAACTCGCCGGCCCGTTTCCCGAAGACCTGCGTATCCGCAAGCGCGTTCCCGCCGAGACGGTTTGCGCCGTGCACCCCGCCGGTCACCTCTCCGCAGGCGAAGAGGCCGGCAATCGTCGTCCGGCACTCCGGGGTGATCCGGAGCCCGCCCATGATGTGGTGGGCGGTGGGCGCCACCTCCATCGGCTCCCGCCGTATATCCACGCCGTAGGCGAGGAACTGCTCGAGCATCACCGGGAGCCGGGTCTCGATCCGCTCCGCCGGGAGATGGGTCACGTCGAGGTAGACCCCGCCGCGGCTCGTCCCGCGCCCTTCCAGCACCTCGGTCGCTATCGCCCGGGCCACCACGTCCCGTGTCGAGAGCTCCATCCGGTCGGGATCGTAGCGCTGCATGAACCGCTCCCTTCGCGCGTTCAGGAGGATTCCCCCTTCGCCCCGGACCGCCTCCGTCACCAGCCGGCCGCGGGCGTCGTAGGGGTAGACCGCGCCCGTCGGGTGGAACTGGACCATCTCCATATCGATCAGCTCCGCCCCTGCGCGGTAGGCCATGGCAAACCCGTCCCCGGTCCCGGCGGCGGAGTTCGTGGATATGTCGTAGGCCTGCGTCCCGCCCCCCGTCGCAAGCACCGTCGCGTCGGCCGAGAAGAGGATGGGATCCCCGTCCCGGTCGAGAGCGACCGCGCCCGCGACCGCACCCTTCTCGCCCGTTACCAGGTCGACGACCGAGACCTCCTGGTAGAGCTGCGTATCCGTCGCGTCGAGGCGATCAAGGAGGGTCATCATCATCTCGTGGCCGGTCCGGTCCCCGGCGTAGCAGGTCCGGGGGAACCGTTGCCCCCCAAACGGCCTCTGCGCAACCTGCCGGTCTTCCGTGACGTCGAATACCGCCCCCCACCGGACGAGATCCGCGAGCCGCTCCGGCGCCTCCCGGGTGAGGAGATCCACGAGCGCGGGATCGTTGAGGTATGCCCCCCCCTTGAGCGTATCCTCGCGGTGGACGCCGGTCGAGTCCTGATCCCGCAGCACGGCGTTGAATCCGCCTTCTGCCATCGTCGTACATCCGCCTTTTCCGGCGATGGTCTTGGAGACCAGGACCACGTCGCCGTATCGCGAGGCTTCGATCGCAGCCCGCGCGCCGGCGCCGCCGCTTCCGATAACCAGCACATGCGCGTCCACTATCTCGTCTACAAGCATCTTATTAGTCTGTGCGTTGTATACTACCATAAAGTAATTGCAGGGGACACGTGAGCCAGAATGAGGCTTTTAATGAAGTTTGGCGGCACATCCGTCGGGGAAGCCGACTGTATCCGGCGGGTTGCAGATATCGTAGAACCACACCATAGAGGAGGCGACGAGGTCGCCCTGGTCGTATCGGCGTGCTCGGGGATCACCGACCAGATCATCGCTATAGCCGACGAGGTCGTAAAAAGCATGGAACAGCCCCCCATCGGGGCGTTCCTTGCCGCGATGCGGACCCGGCACACCCGGCTCCTCGGGGAGGTGGCTCCCGACTACGCCGATGAGGTGACGGCCGTCATCGACGACCGGCTCACCCGGCTGCAGAACATACTCACCGCCGTGCACACCCTGAAGGAGCTGACTCCCCGGTCCCGCGACTACATCATCTCCTTTGGCGAG
>MPOY01000045.1 GCA_001896715.1 Methanoculleus sp. EBM-46 | reverse complement strand
GGTGAGTACTGGTGAGGAGGAAAGTACCGGTGATGGAAGAAGTACTGATGGAGGGGTGAGTACTGGTGAGGAGGAAAGTACCGGTGATGGAGGGAGTGCTGATGGAGGGGTGAGTGCCGGCGCCGGTGGGTGTGCCTGTGTTTCCCGCATTGCTGTACATGAACCTATGAAATCCACGAACCAGAGCGGAAAGGCTGATCCCGGCCCTTACAAGGCCGCCTTCAGTGGCAGCAACTGCTGCACATATGCTGCACATTGCTGTACTCCTGCTGCACTGCTGCCAATCAACCCCCGCGACTACGTCGCCATCCCGGTGGAGAAGGATGAGCCCTGCCATATCTGCGGCCGCCGGCCGACGTCGTCGGTGTTGCGGAGCGGGGGGAAGTACCTCTGCTACGACTGCCTGAAGAGAGCAAAACGGCCGGCGAAGGTGCAGCCCCTCCCCGGAGTGCTTGACCTCCGGAGGTTTGAGCGCACAAAGGTCGAGCTTGGCCGATGCACGATCTGCAGCAGGAGAAAAGCGGTCTACCGCTCGCCGGAGGCAAAGCTATGCGAGGAGTGCTACACCCGGCTTGCCCGGGAGGAGAATATGAGGGCGGGGGTGCGGTGAGCGGCCGGAACAGGGAGGATTGCCGGCGGCGGTGGCCGGAAACCTGGAAGGATCGATCCTGGTATGTGCAGCAGAATGGGTGAGCATGCACGGTGGGGGTGCCCGGGCTTCCCGCACTGCTGCACCTGAACCGGGAATCTCCCGTATCAGAGAGGAGATGGCAATCCCGGCCCGAATAGGGCTGGACGAGGCGGCAGCACCTGCTCTACATATGCTGCACCGCTGCCATCATACCGGCGAGGCAGCGGTTCAATCCCGCGGATGTTGTTCTGACTCATCAAACCCCGATCCGCCCGATGCGGCCCTCGCACCGGCCATCGGGGTTGAAAACAGGAGAAGAAGCGAGGAAGACCGAAGAATGGGGAACCGATCCAGGTATTCTACAAGATCACAGCGGAGATCGAGCATATTCCGGAGGTTCTTGCAGAAGAACGGTGGGTCCCTGGGAGGTTTGTCCTGGCAACAAATGATCTGGAGTTCTCGGTCGATGAACCGCTCACCAATTATAAAGCGCAGAGTGCGGCAGAGCGAGGGTTTCGGTTCCTGAAGGATAAATCGTTCCGGGTTGCCGAGATCTTCTTGAAGGCGGTATCCCGCATCCAGGCGCTGGTCATGGTGCTCTGTTTGTTCGTCTATTCACTCACCGAGTTCCGGTTGCGGCGAAAATTGGAACGAACCGGCGAAACGGTCATCAGCCAGACGAAGAAGCAGACCAAGCGGCCCACGCTGAAATGGGTGTTTTTCCGATTCCGGAGGGTATGGGAGTTCGTAACAGTCGAGGAGAGGAGGAGGGTGAAGCGCGTGGCAGACCTCAACGTGGAGTTGTGGAAGATTTTGCGATTGCCGGGGAGGGAGTACGAAAAATACTACATTTGACGGAGGATATGCGGGATGTGGGAGTTACCCCGGGAGGGGGATGTATACGCTCATTCGTTTTTGCCCACCCTGATCATATCCCCTTCATGACGAGCCCTGCCACATCTGCGGCCAGCGACCGGCGTCGTCCGTGAAACGGGGCGGGCGACTCTACCTCTGCTACGACTGCCTCACGAGGGCGAAGCAGCCGGCGAAGGTGCAACCGCTCCCCGGGGCGCTCGATCACCGGACGTTTGTGCGGACAACGGTTGAACTTGGCCGGTGCGACATCTGTGCGGAGAAGAAAGCGGTCTACCGCTCGAGGGAGGCCCGGACGAATATCTGCGAGGGTTGTTGTGCGAGGCTGGTCCGGGAGTGGAACGGTCGGAAAGGAGTGCGGTGAACCCCGCCGGAGGCTTGCCGCAACGCAATCTCTTCCACGCTGGCCCGGGCACCCCGGTCAGCACTTCCGGTAAATCCTGCTCCGGCGTCCGACACCGATGAGGTTGATCACCAGGAGGTCATCTATGATCGAAAGAACCGCCCGGTAATCCCTGAGCGAATAAAACGGTGGGTTATCCGCACCTTTCAGTTTTTTGAGGTGCGCTGCTCGAGGTCGGTCTCGCCCGCGAGCAATGCAATCTCTTCACCTATCCGGATTGCTATAGGCCGTGGAATGTTCCTGAGGTTATGGCGGGCCGTCGCGGTGATGACCACCCGATAGGTCATTCCCCCTTCAACTCCGCCATGACCTCATCCAGGGTGTAGACCCTCCCGGCGCGAAGATCCTCAAGT
>MPOY01000229.1 GCA_001896715.1 Methanoculleus sp. EBM-46 | reverse complement strand
TTGAAGAGATCTCATCAAAGAAATCCACAAGGATACTCATTATGTGAGAGGAAAAACGTTACGTCCCTTTAGAGTCACGTTTTTGTGACAGCCGTGCATTTGTAAGTATAAATAAGTCACAGATATATGACTTATACTGGTGATGATATGGACCGCGCAAAGATCGAGGAATGTCTGGCCGAGGTCCCGGCAGAGATCCGGAGTGTAGTGAGGCCGCTCGACAACGATAGAGCCTGGGCGATCTATATCCTCCTGCTAAAACGGCGGCAGATGCGGTTTAACGAGATCAAAAAAGAGTTTAGTGCTAAATCTCCGGGAGACATCGACAGGTACCTGAAGGGTCTTGTCACCGCCGGCCTGGTCTCAAAAGAAGCGAGGCGACTGAACGAGGCGGGAGACAATGAGGCGGCCTATTACGCTCCCACGGGTTTAGGCATATCTCTCCTGTCCGGGCTGTTCCGGAGTGTTTTACCGCAGGCTGAGTCGGCACCGCAGAATCCGACCGCCAGGAAAGAATCATCCGGAGATGGAGAGTGCATGGGTATCTATCCGGATTCCATCGAAGATCGCAGCCCGCTCCTCGTATGCCGGGACTCCTCTACCGGGTACGGAGCCGGGGGAGTTGCCGGGCGCAGGCAGCCGCGTGTGGTTACAAGGAGAGAACGATGGCGCCTGAGAGAAAGACCGAAGCGAAGAAGAACCGGGCCGGAAAGTCCGGGTGGAGACCTTCGCTTGACAGGTAATATCCGCCGTCCGAACCCCGGTTAAAACGAGTTTGCCTGTTACTTTCGAGGCGTTATTGCCCATATCCCCCGGGATTTTCACGGCGTCTTCGGACAACGTAAAACGAACAGCTGTCGATCTGCGTGCACTGCTCTTTTCCCCATGCATTTATACTGTAGCCACGCCGGGCGGGATGCAGACATGGTTTTCTGATGATGGGCGAGAATTCCCGTTTTTTTGCATCCATCGCAGGCAGGGCGGTAGTTGATCTTCGCGGCACCGCGGCCAATTCCGACCCTGCGACAAGGAATGTTAGACGGTCCGGCAAAGCGGGACCGGGAGAGCGCTTTCAGACAGTGGTCTTCCTGTCGGAGATATCGCCAATTACGCCCTCCGGGGGAATTTGGCGATAATATATAGGGATTTCAGGCGCCCAAGCGGACTTGCCATCCTCGGAAAGGTAGATAGCGACAGAAAAGTATCAACATGCCCGGCTCTGTAAAAGCGCCGTTGGGTGTGTCAAGTAAAGAAAAGGAGGAGCAAGATGGAATACACAAATCTCGGCCGCACGGGGCTTCGAGTCAGCCGTTTGGCCCTCGGCACCATGAATTTCGGGGAGCTGACGAGCGAAGCCGCCAGCTTCGAGATCATGGACGCGGCCCTCGATGCCGGTATCAACTTCTTTGATACCGCAGATGTCTACGGCGGGCCGCAGTCCCCGGATATGGAGAAAGGCTTCGGAACCTCCGAGGAGATCATCGGTCGGTGGCTGGCCCGGGGTGACCGTCGCGATCGCATTATCCTGGCAACCAAGGTGTACCAGCCGATGGGCACCGGCCCGAACGATCGCCGCCTATCGGCCTATCACATCCGAAAGGCTTGCGAAGACAGCCTTCGGCGGCTGCAGACAGATCGTATCGACCTCTACCAGATGCACCACGTCGATCGGCACACTCCCTGGGGCGAGATCTGGCAGGCGATGGAACAGCTGGTCCGTGAGGGCAAGGTGACGTACGTCGGAAGCAGCAATTTCGCCGGGTGGGACATCGCCACCGCGCAGACTGCGGCCGCATCGCGCAATTTTCTTGGCCTGGCGTCGGAGCAGAGCCTCTACAACCTCAGCGCTCGCACCGTCGAGCTAGAAGTCATTCCGGCGCTCCGGTACTACGGCATTGGTCTCCTTCCCTGGAGCCCGATCGGCATGGGGCTCCTGGGCGGCGTGCTTCGGAAGGCAAGCGAAGGCCGCCGGGCCACTTCGCTGTTGCAGATGCGGATTGAGCAGCATCGCTCACAACTCGAGAGATACGAGGCGCTATGTCAGGACCTTGGCGAAGAGCCTGCTGTGGTCGCACTGGCCTGGTTGCTGCACAATCCTGCCGTCACGGCTCCGATCATCGGTCCACGCACCGTAGAGCAACTGACCGGGAGCCTGCGGGCCTTGGAGGTGTCCCTATCCGACGAGACGCTCCGGCAGCTCGACAAGATCTGGCCCGGCCCCGGCGGCGAAGCGCCCGAAGCCTACGCCTGGTAGAACGCAGCGCCATCGTAAACGAACGGGGACCAACCGCCAGCCCGAGCACAAGCAAGAACCACAAGATCACGCTCTGCCATGTTCTGAGCGTAGATACCAATGGGGTAGCTTCGTCGGAACCCAGGATGCCGATATGTGAGGTATCCCGAAAAGTACTCCAATGAGTGGAAAAGTTATCCGCTTGTGTATCGGTAAGAAAAACCCGTGTTCCAGAACGGAAAAAGCAATCAAAATAGGGAATGAGGATTTTCTTCTACGAACATTCCGAAACCACTTTCACGCTGCACATGAAAACCCTGTACCACGACCATGAACGACAGAACGACATCCTATTCCGATCGAGAGATCGTCAACAGGTGGGCGGTTGCGGAGATCGGTTCCGGCGTCTCCCGTATCCTCCCCGTGAAGGAAGTGATGCTAACGGAGCGCGAAGCAAGAAGCCGCCACCGCACCTACTTCCTCAATTCGAATAGATAGTCTCTCCTCGCAGCAATCTCATCAAGGATCCGGTGAAGAGCCTTCGACCTTGCCCTGACATCGAGCCCCCCGGATTCTTCTCTTGCCCCGGACAGTGCTCCATGAAGTTCGTCGAGTTCCAGAACGGTTGCAGCAATACGGTAATAACTCTTCGAACGGCTTTCGTTGAAGTTGTCCAGCATCTTCCTGAGCAAAAGCCCCCGCTGTTCCTGTATCTTCTGAAACTCGGGTACACCGTACCGCGATGTAAACGAGATATCCTCCTCGAGCGTCTGGTGGCAAGTTAAAAGAATCGCGTTCTTTACCGGCTACCCTGTGGTTCTTCTATCGTTCGCACGTCTCGCTCTCCCCGCACTCCCAGGAGAACTCGATCCCCTTTCTCTTCGCGGCGCATGTGATGAACGGGCAATCGACGGCCATCCTGGTTGAGCTCTTGCATCCCGAACATCTGCTCTCAACTTCGGTGTTGTACATGGGGCAGAGCCGACAGGAGAGTCCGCAGATGCCAATATCGGGATACGCGATAGGCATGATTGTTCTTATCTGCAATATCTCGCCGGATATCCCTTATGGTAGCGGGAATCCTGCAGATCCATCGGGACCTTGCTCAACAGTTTCGGGGGCGGATCTCCGGCCACGAAACCGCTCTCGAAGAGGTTATACGGGCCACCCTGTGCGAAACCTGGAGTTCTGCCTTTCAGCCGGGTGTCCCTCTGTGCATCTCGGACCCCCCTCACAACGCTTCGACCACGCGCTGAACCACCGACTCAAAGTCCTCGCCCGAGCACGCGACGGTGATGTCGGCATACGTCTCATAGAGCGAGATACGCTCGTCGTACATCTCGCGGAGGCTCTGGCCCGGGAGGAGGAGTATTCCCCGGGTCGTGATGTTTTTGAGCCTCTGTACCATCGCATCGTACGAAATCTCCAGGTAGACGACCACCCCTGCCGATCTCAGGTGCGTCATCGCATCCTCGCTGTACACCACGCTCCCGCCCGTCGCGATCACTGCATGGCGGGGCTGAAGGGAGAGGATCGCCTCTTCCTCGATCCGCTTGAACACGTCCGGGCCGTCCTTGTCAAGGATCTCCTGGAGCATCCGCCCGGCCCGCTCCTGGATCAGGATATCCGTATCGATGAACTGCATGCCGAGGGCTTTTGCAAGGATTACGCCCACGGTGCTCTTCCCCGCACCGGGCATGCCGATGAGGATGATGTTTTCGTGGTGATGCATAATGTTCTCAGAACCCCCAGTCGCTCGGGCTCCTCTGTTGATACCTCAGTGGGATTTTGGGGGAGATGAAGGTTGCCGGCGACGGTCCGCCGCATCTCGTACGCGATCCGCTCATCAGCCCCGGGCCGCCCGCACACCAGACTATCAAAACCCCCGATCGGGTAACTATATGGCATAGTAATTGTAATCACAAGAGGAATTTTGGTATCTAATTCTCGATACTTTGATGAATACTACCGAAATCCGGGGTATTTCGCACATGTCGCTCTTCAAGGATGCCCAATTGACCCGCAAGCAGGCTATCATGATAACAGTGCTGGTAGCGGGGGTCTTCATCTCGGTCTTAAATCAGACGATCGTCTCTCCGGCCCTGCCGAGCATCATGTCCGAATTGGGGGTCAACGTATCCCAGGGTCAGTGGCTCCTCTCCGTATTCACACTCGTCATGGCGCTTATGATCCCGGTGACCGCGTTTTTGCTCGACAGGTTCCCGGTGCGAACACTCTTCATATCGGCGATGACGCTTTTTACGGCGGGCAGTCTCCTCCTGGCCTGGGGTCCGACGTTCCCAGTCCTCATTCTGGGAAGGATTCTGCAGGCGATCAGTTCCGGAATGCTCACCCCGGTGATCATGTCGATCCTCATGTGGGTCTTCCCGATAGGGTTCCGCGGCCGTGCGATGGGTCTGTATTCCCTGGTGGTGGCGTGTGCGCCTGCCATCGGGCCGGCATACTCCGGGATTATGGTGGACGTACTCTCCTGGCATTTCGTCTTCCTCAGCACCGCCCCGCTTGCCGTCATTATGGCGATCATAGCGTTCTTTGCGATCGACGGCTTCGGAGAGCGCAAGAACGTCACGCTCGACAAGCTCTCCGTCATCCTCTCGACGCTCGGGCTCGGTTCTCTCCTCTACGGATGCAGCACGATTGGTTCGGCAGGAGGGCAGCACCTCGAATCGGTCGTCACGATTGCAGGCGGACTTGCCGCACTTGCGTGGTTCGGCATACGCCAGCTCAGGCTCAAGGAGCCGGTGCTCGAACTCAGGGTCTTGAAGAACCGTAACTTCCTGTCCGCATCCGTCATCATCATGCTGTTTCAGGCGGGCATCCTCGTTCTGAGTGTCATCCTTTCGATTTACATCCAGACGATTCTCGGGTATTCCGCGACCGTCACCGGTCTGGTCTTCCTCCCGGGAGCAGTCCTTATGGCAGCGATGAGTATGGTCTCCGGAAGACTGTTCGACAGGCACGGTCCGCGGAGACCCGTGCTCATCGGAGCGGCCGCATTGACGATTGCGATGCTGTGTTTTGCCATGCTTGACACCGGCACCCCTCTCCCGCTCATCTTCGTTATTTACGTCATATTCAGTGCCGGCATCGCGCTATTGAATACCCCCCTGTCGACGTGGGCGCTCAATTCGCTCGATTTCCGGGAGATCCATCACGGAAGCGCCGTGTTAAACACGCTACGTCAGGCGGCGGGCGCTATCGGAACAGCGGTACTGGTAACGGTCATGTCGATTGCCATGTCTGCGTATCCGGACCCCGACTCGATAGCTGCCAACATGGCCGGGTTCACTGCCACGTCGATCTTCATGGCGGCAATAATGATCGCAATATTCGTGGCATCGTTCATCCTGGTCAGGGACAGGAGGGAGACACTCGATGCCCGTGCGGGCTCAACCAGACCTGATAAAGTATGAGGGCGGCCGTCTCTCACGGGGAGAGAGATGGCTCTTCTCTCTTTTGGCCCGATCTTGTGGGGAACTGGCCCCGTCCCGGGAGCATGTCCGCATCATCGAATACACAAAAGCTCCTGGAGCGTTTCGGCTCTTCCCCGGTGGTGGGAGGGGCCGAAGGAGCGAACGCCAGTAGTCTCAAGGTGATGCAGAAGATTTATTCATTTCCATGCTCCATTGTTTTCCGAGGAAAATACATGAAAAATCTTGGATTCGGGACGTTGCGCCTGCCGCTTACCGATCCTGACAACGTGACATCCATCAATCAGGAACTCTTGAACCGGCTCGTCGATGAATTCATGACAGCGGGGTACACCTACTTCGAGACCGGCTGGCCGTACCATTCCCAGTGTGCTGAAGACGCCTGCAGAAAAGCCGTCGTAGAGCGGTACCCTCGGGAAAGTTTCTTTCTCGCGGACAAGATGCCGACCTACAGTATCAGAACATGCTCCGATTATGAGAGTATTTTCACCGAGCAGCTGAGGCGTTGCGGGGTGGATTATTTTGACTATTATCTCTTCCATAATCTCGGTGTCGAGAGGTATGATCAGTGTGAAGAACTCGGCGGTTTTGAATTCCTCCGGCAGAAAAAGGAAGAGGGAGCTGTGCGGCATATCGGGTTTTCGTCCCACGACACGCCGGAACATCTCGACAATGTCCTGAAAGAACACCCCGAGGTTGATGTCGTGCAGCTGCAGATCAATTACATCGATTGGGAAAATATCAACATCCAGTCTCGCAGATGCTACGAAGTTGCACGGAACCATAACAAACCAATCATCATCATGGAGCCAGTAAAAGGCGGGGGACTTGCCTCGGTCCCCAAAGAGGCGGAAGAACTCATGCGCAAGATCCGTCCTGAGGCTTCCCCCGCGTCGTGGGCGCTTCGGTTTGCCGCAGGACTCGAAGGGGTTTTCATGGTCCTGAGCGGCATGAACTCCCTCGAACAGGTGAGGGACAATATAAGGACCTTCGATGACCTGACACCGCTTTCCCTCGAAGAAATTACTCTTCTCGAAAGGGTCGCGGAGATCATCGGCATGAATACCGCTGTACCCTGTACGGCGTGCCGGTACTGTGTCGAGGGATGCCCGCAGGATATTCAGATACCTGTTCTCTTCTCAATCTATAATGATATGATGCGGTACGGGGATATTAACTACCCCACCGTGCATTACCAGCATGCAGTCTTCGGTCATGGCAAAGCGATCGACTGCATAGAATGCCGGAAGTGTGAAAAGAGCTGCCCGCAACACCTGCCGGTATCCGATCTCATGAAGGACATCGCAGCCAGATTCGATAGAGGATGATGAAGAATCTCATGCGGAGTCTAGAACGAACCCCACTCGGATTTTGGCGTGCATGAAGGAGATATGCTCACGGTATGCTTCGCCGAGGACGAGGAGGGGCGATTTCTGGTCGCAGAAACCGGATCGGAGTGAATCAGGGGGTTCATCCCGGACGGTCGGGACTCCTCACAACGCCCCGATCACGCTCCCGACCACGGACTCGAGATCCCCGCCCGTGCACGCGACGGTGAGATCGGCATACGTCTCATAGAGCGAGATACGCTCGTCGTACATCTTTCGAAGATTCTGGCCCGGGAGGAGGAGTATCCCACGGGTCGTGATGTTCTTGAGCCACGCCTCCATCTCCGCATACGAGATCTCCAGATAGACTATCGACCCCGCTGACTTCAGGTGTGCCATCGCATCCCCGCTGAACACCACGCTCCCGCCTGTCGCGATCACTGCACGGCGGGGGTGAAGGGAGAGGATCGCCTCCTCCTCGATCCGCTTGAATGCATCCGGCCCGTCCGTATCGAGGATCTCCTGGAGCATCCGCCCGGCCCGCTCCTGGATCAGGATATCCGTATCGATGAACTGCATGCCGAGGGCTTTTGCAAGGACGACGCCCACGGTGCTCTTCCCCGCACCGGGCATGCCGATGAGGACGATGTTTTCGTGGCGATGCATGCTGCTCCCGGGACCCTATGGAGAGGAAGCCCCATTCCTGGTACTCCGGTGGGATTTCGGCGGGGATGAAGGTTTTGTTCGGAAAAAACGCTCCTCCCCCGGGCCATGCCCGTATCATGGGGCGGGCCGCGGGGTGTTCGGAGCGATCGGGGTCTCAGGGCGATCCGGCGCGGTTCACACTCACGAAAAGAGCGACAACCCCTATAATGAGAGCGATAACTCCGGATACCGCCCATAGCGGCGATGGGCCGACAACCTCCTCACAGTCTGCTATGCAGAGTATGGGGCGCATCCGGAGGATTCCTGTACCCTGCAGGAGCCATAACAGGCCGAGAAACCCCACGAATGCGCCGAAAAATGTTCCGGCGATCGGTTTTGCATTCATGTGCGATCGAACGCCACCCTCGACGCCGGCTGCGATAATTCCTCCGCTTCAAAGGATCATGATCCCGTTCGGCACCGGCCGGACCATGCAGCAAGGGATCACCGGGGCGGGGTACCACCCTCCACCCCGTGATGCCCGGCCACATCGGCGATCGCCTCCGCAAGCGTCACCGCGGCGGTCATCCGCATCTCGACCCCCGCCGCCTCGAACGCGTAGCCGGCCCCCTTCCCCGAGAGCGAATGGTGCAGGAGAACCACGTCGACCTTCTGCGCAAGCAGCATCTCCGCTACCTGCACGCCCTTTCGCTCCTCCACATCCGCGAAGGGGTTGGCGATGAACTCCCGCCGCTCGATTCGATTCTCCCTGACATCGACGTCAAAGATCGCGAAGTACGGGACTTCACCGAAGTGGTCGCCGATCAGGCCCTCCCGGTCCTGCAGCGGCACCGCATACCGCAGGTGCACCTTCTCCTCGGGTTCGTAGTGGATGACTACCCGCTCGATGTTCCGAACCCGGAGGTGTATGGCCTCCTCGATACGCTCGCTCGCCCGGTGCGCCTCCTTGAGGTCCGATGTCGCCATCTCGACCACCGCCTCCACGAAGATGTAGCGCCCGGAGTTGCGGCCCGTGACGCTCCTGATACGGCTCACCACCGGATCGGACCGGATGATGGTGCGGATCTCGCTGAGCGTATCGTAATCGACCGAGGCATCGAGGAGGGTCTTCATGCTGTCTTTTAAGATATCCCAGCCCGCTCTGACGATGAAGACGGCGACGATGACGGCCGCGACCCGGTCCAGGGGAATGCCGAAGAACTGGCCGAGGAGCGCGAAGAAGACGACCGAGGAGGAGAGGACATCCATCTGGTGCTGTTTTCCGTCGGCAATCATACTCGGGGAGTTGTACTTCCGCCCCACGTTCACCTCGTATGTACCGAGGATGTAGGGCACCGGGATGAAGGCGGCGACGATGAAGAGGACCCATCCGCCGTAGGGGTGAGCGGAGGTCTCGCCCGTCATCGCCTCCGCCGCGATCTCGAAGGCGGTGAAGAAGATGAGGAGGGCAATGATCACCGCGACGACGTTTTCAACTTTGTAGAGCCCGTAGGGGAAATCCCGGCGCCTGCGTGTGGAGAGAAGCACGCCTGCGATGAGCGCAAGTGAGGCGACGACGTCCACGAACGAGTGGATGCCGTCCGCACGGAGGGCCAGGCTTCCGGAATAGACGGAGAGTGCCAGTTTCGCGACGACCAGCCCGATGTTGACGGCGAGGGAGAGGAGGGCGACACGCAGGATGATGGATTCCGGCGCCCGATCCGATCCCGCTGTCTCCTGCACCGCTCCCTGCATATCGGATCGCCCCATAATGCATTCCTTGGCGTGGCGCATCCATCAATCTAACCATTGTACCCAATCCGCCCTGACAGGCGCCAGAGCAGCGGCTCCTCCGGCGCGAACGGTCGTGTTACCCATTCCGTTGCATCTCGTATCACCAACCGGGGATATCGGGCTCGCCCTCGATATAGTCCTGCAGGTTATCGATGACGTCCTGCCGGGTCACGGCGGCGTCGAGCATCCGCATGACGCCCATCTGCGGCGATGCATAGATCCCCTTCCAGAAGTATTCGTCGTACTCACTCCGGTTGGGATACGCGAGGATGGGTTTTCCCGGCGAGAAGAGCGCCTGCCGGCCGCCGGCGTTCCCGCGTGCGTCAAGAAAGATCCAGCGGCCTTCCACATGGACTGCATTGTAGCAGTGGATGCAGTAGCCGAGCGAGCCGTCGTCCGCAAGGGTGATATGCTGATAGCAGAACCCGGCGGGGATTCCGAATCCGCGGAGCAGGGCCGCGAGCAGGTTTGCCTTCGCGTGGCAGATCCCTGTTCCCCGGGCAAGCACGTCGGAGGCCCTCGCCGTTATGGCGTCCGAGCCGATATCGAACGAGTGCGGGATCTCGTCGCGAACGAACTCGTATGCGATCCGCGTCCGTTCGAGAGAGCTCTCTATCCCGGAGAACAACTCTCCGGCCTTCGCCCGGATACGCGGCGACGAGTGATCGATATAGGGGTGCTCTGCAAGGAAGATGCTCAGGTCGATCATGCGAGGAGGGTGTTGCCGGGTGGTTGTACTGCGTTGGCGCCGGGGTTATTTAAGTATCCGGGCGGTTGTGCTGTCCGGCATGCTCGGTGGGATGCGGGTGCGGACCGGGATGCTGCAGTGCTCCCCTCACCTCAGACCGTATGACCCCCGCCTCTCAGTCCAACCTGCCTTGAGCAGCACAAAACCTGTTAAGCCGCACACGGCCCATACTGCGGTATGGACATCTTCGACGAGATCTACCGGGGCACGCCGCCCCGGGACATCGGCCGGCCCCAGAAGGCGTTCATCGAACTGGCCGGGAGGGGGGAGATCAGGGGTTCCGTGCTGGATATAGGGTGCGGGACGGGAGAGCACGCCCTCTTTGTTGCGGGCGCCGGGCACGAGGCGCTCGGGATCGACACCGCCCCCCCTTGCGATCCAGAAGGCCCGGGAGAAGGCCGCTGAAAGAGGACTCCCGGCGCGCTTCCTCGTCGGTAACGTCCTGAACCTCTCCGGCCTCAACGGGAGATTCGATATCGTCATCGATTCGGGGCTCTTCCATACTCTGTCCGACAAAGACCGGCCGGTCCTCGCGGAGAGCCTCGCAACCGTTCTCGCGCCCGGCGGGAGATACTTCATGCTCTGCTTCAGCGACCGAAACCCCGGCGAATACCCCCTGCCGAGGAGGATTGCGATGGCAGAGATCCGGGATACCTTCCAGGATGGGTGGTCCATCGACTATGTCAGGCCGGCGGTCTTCGAGAACACCGTCCAGGCCGACGGGCACCTGGCCTGGCTTGCGTCGTATCGAGAAAGGCGCAGGAATGACGTGATCGGCCGTGACGGCACGACGCAGACGCTGATCGAGCGGGGCGGAGGGTGCTCTACCGATTTTCTCTCATCGCTCCCGGTGAGATGGAACTCGTCTACGCCGAGGGAAGCGATCTCTTCAACATCGCAGTCGGCTCGCTGAAAAATATCTGAGAGTCTTTTCCTCTTCCGTTTGAAGCAACCGCCCGGGCGGGAGACCCCGTTCAGAGCAGATACATATTCTCCGCTTCCTCCATCAACCAGTCCCGGAACTTTGGGTGGGCGAGAGAGATGATCGAGAGCGCCCGTTCCTTGGTAGACCTGCCTTTCAGGCTGACGATCCCGTGTTCGGTAGCAAGGAAATCGGTATCGGCCCGCGGGGTGGTGACAATGGAGCCGAGCGGGAGGCGGGGAACGATGCGGGAGATGGTTCCGCCTTTCGCCGTGGAGTAGAACGCGAGGATGGACTTGCCTCCTCGCGAGGCGAACGCCCCCCGCACGAAATCCAGCTGGCCGCCGGTGCCGGAGAACGTCGTGCCGCCGAGGTACTCCGCATTCGCTTGCCCCAGCAGGTCCACCTCGAGCACCGAGTTGATCGAGATCATGGTATCGTTTTTTGCAATGATTCCGGGATCGCAGACGTAGGAGGCGGGGTAACTCTCCATCGCCGGATTGTCATCCATGAACTCGTACATACGCCGTGTTCCGGCCGCCGTGGTGAAGACGTGCTTCCTCGGATGGAGCGTCTTTCTCCTCCCGGTGATCACCCCCTGCTCGATGAGGTCGACCATGCCCTCGGTGAAGAGCTCGGTATGGACGCCGATGTCCGTATGCCCGGTCAGGTATCGGGCAACCGCATTCGGCAGGTTCCCGATCCCGAGCTGGATCGTCGCGCCGTCCGGGATCATCTCAGCAATCGCCGGCCCGATGATATCGTCCTCCGGTTTTGGGTCGGGAGCGGCGATCTCGAGGAGCGGGACGTGGTTCTCGACGATCGCATCGACCTCCGAGATATGCACCTGTGAATCGCCGAAGACCCGGGGCATATTCCGGTTCACCTCGACGACGAACCTCTTACCGTGGCGGGCTGCAGTCGAGATATAGTCATTTCCCGTCCCGAAACTGAAGTAGCCGGCCGTATCCATCGGCGAGACGGTCGTCATCACGACGTCGGCCTCCATGAATTCGGCAACGAGCGTGGGGATCTGGTGAAGGTAGGAGGGGACGTGGTAGTTCAGCCCGACCTTCGTCAGGTCCCGGTCCACGGCACCTACGAACCACGAGTAGTTCTCGAGGCAGTCGCAGAGATCCGGTGCAAGGACCGAACGGGCGGCATGTTCCCGGGGGAGAAACGTGTAGATCCTGACATCCTTCAGCGACCCTGCCCGGGCGGCATCGGCAAGAGCCGTGAGCAACGCCGGCGGTTGGGAAATGCTCATCCCGTAGACCACGGTATTTCCACTCTTCACCAACCGGATTGCATCCGCGGGGTTGGTTCTCTTTGTCTCGTACTCCTGAGCACAGGCGGTCATGTAGTACCTCGTAACCGGTACGTCCGGTCATAACGTACTATGGAGGCGCCCCTGTATTAATCCTGGCCGGCAAATCCATTTTCTGCCAAAATATCGCCTGTATCGGTAAAATGACGCAGTACATCGCGTTTTCTGAGAGCCCGCCCCCCCTCGCCCGGTCTTGAAACTCACGACCCCGTAGCACCGATCAAGCGGGAGGGGCGGGATCGCCTGTGTGTACGTCCGCGCCGTGCCGAAGACCGGGGTCATGCCGTGCCGCCCGCGACCGCGACTTCGGCCCTTGTCATCGGGCGAATCGTGAGCTCACCCGATGCTGCCGTGGTTATGGGTGTACACCAAAGGGGGATGATGGTTCGGAACCGACCCCGCTCCCCTCACGCCGCGGCGCCCCGGATGCGCCGAACGGCGCAGGCCCACTGCCCCGCGATCAGATCAAAACTCCTCGCCTTTCCGTAGTTTGATAGAAACCCCGCCGCCCCGCCTCTGGATGATGATCCTCTCCATAATCTCCTC
>MPOY01000129.1 GCA_001896715.1 Methanoculleus sp. EBM-46 | reverse complement strand
ATCAAGTCCCTCCTGAAGGAGATGCGAAAGGAGGGGACGATCACGGCTGTCGGGAGGACGAGGGGCGCAAAGTGGGTGCTCACCTCCTCCTCGGAGAAGTTATGATTGGGGATCCGATTGGGGAAGATTGGGGCAACGAACTCAAATATACTGCGTCGCATTGCAAAATAAGCGTCACTTCGCCGATATCATGGGGCAGAGATTGGGGAACGATTGGGGAACGATTATCGGAGATTGTCGGATCAACGCCAAACGCCCGGACTCGAATCGTAAAATAACCCGATCTCCATTGAGATTGTAAACCCAGGATTGGACGAAGATTGTCGGAGGATTGCAGACATATCCCACGACCCCCAATGCCCGGGCGACCACGGCCAGTGCGCTCCTTCACCAATGCCCCGGCCTGCCGGGACCGCGGGAACCGTTCCGGCAATTCAGATCGCAGGACCGCGGCCCCCTCACTCCCCGCTCCCCCCCGCAGATCACCTGCCCGAAGCTGACGCGCCCGTCCCCGAGGGGATACTCCCGGACCACCTCAAGCCCGGCAGCGCGGACTTCGCCGGCGATCGTCCCCCCCGCCCGGGAGCGCCACCCGGGGGATCCCCCGGGTGGCTGTCCCGATTCTTGCTCTCTCTTCTGAGAAGTCGGTCTCTCACAGTGCCGGGGTCTTCCCGACGAGGTAGCAGGCAATCTTCGCCGCGTCGCCGATATCGACCTTCCCGTTGCCGTTGAAGTCGGCGGCGGGGTCGGCCGGCACCTTCCCGACGACCATGTAGGCCACCCTCGAGACGTCGCTGATATCGATATCACCGTCGCCGTTGAGATCGCCCCTGACGCGGGTGACGGTGATGTAGCCCGGTCTCGAGATCACGTCGGAACCGGCCCCGGAGCTGACCGTGAGGTTCACGGTGTAGTTCCCCGGCGCGGTGTAGGTGTGGATCGGGTACTGCTCAGTGGAGGTCGTGTTGTCCCCAAAGTCCCAGTTCCACGCCGTCGGGTTGCCGGTCGATGTGTCGGCGAACCGGATGGCGAGCGGCGCCGGGCCGATGGTCACGTTCGCGGTGAAATTTGCGGCCAGCGTTGATACCGGGGTGGCCCGCTGGTGGAGGCTGGTGATGACGTGGTTGTTTCGGGTGCATGT
>MPOY01000234.1 GCA_001896715.1 Methanoculleus sp. EBM-46 | reverse complement strand
GGCAAGCAGGAAATCATCCAAGAAGATCCGCATGATCTACATCGAGGAGGAGGAGTTCACCGTCGAGGGGGACTTCATGGCCCAGGAGATCTACATCCATAGAAAACCCGGACAGTATTCGGTAGAGAACGAGCGTTACGTCCAGGAGAACATCATCGAGAAGGTGCTCGTGAACAAACAGGAGCCGCTGAAACTCGAACTCTCGACGTTCCTCGACTGCGTGGCGCGCAACCGGGAGTTCCCGGTCAGCCCCGCGCAAGCGCTGCTGAATATGGAGATCTGCGAGGACGTCGCGCGGTGTTTTACGGCGTGAGGGTTTTTATGAGCAATACGCTACAATCGATCGTCGATGCCAGGGGCCCGATCAGAAAGATCGGTGTCGTCGGGATGGGCTACGTCGGTATCCCCGCCGCGGTCCTCTTTGCGGATGCGCCGGAGTTCGAGTCGGTCCTCGGGTTCCAGCGCGCCTCTGCGTCTTCGGGCTACAAGATAGAGATGCTCAACCGCGGCGAGTCGCCGCTCAAGGGTGAAGAACCGGGGCTCGAGGAGTTGCTCGGGAAGGTCGTCAACGCGGGGAAGTTCCGGTGCACGTCGGATTTCTCGGAGATCGCAGGGTGCGATGCGGTGACTCTCGCCATCCAGACGCCGTTTCTCGACCCAAAAGATCTGATTCCTGATTTCTCGGCCCTGAACGAGGGGCTCCGCGCGGTGGGAAGGCACCTCTCAGAGGGCACGCTCGTGGTCCTCGAGTCGACCGTTACCCCGGGGACGACTGCCGGGATGGCCCGTGAGATACTCGAATCGGAGTCGGGGCTCGTCGCCGGCGAGGACTTCTGCCTCGCTCACGCCCCCGAACGGGTGATGGTCGGGCGGCTCCTCCGGAACATCCGCGAGCACGACCGGATCGTCGGCGGGATCGACGACGTCAGCACGGCGCGCGCGGTCGAGCTCTACCGGCCGGTCCTCACGACAGGAGAGATCATCCCCATGACCGCGACCGCGGCGGAGGTGACGAAGACCGCCGAGAACGCCTTCCGCGACCTCCAGATCGCGGCCGCGAATCAGCTCGCATTGCACTGCGAGGCGATGGGCGTCAATGTCTACGACGTCCGGGCGGGGATCGACTCCTTGAAGGGCGAGGGGATCACCCGGGCGATTCTCTGGCCGGGTGCCGGGGTCGGCGGCCACTGCCTCACGAAGGATTCCTGGCACCTCGAGCGTGGCGCGCAGGTCCTCGGGCGTGGCGACCTCTGGTACCCGCACGGGACGGAGTCGATCTTCGGCGTCGCGCGCAAGCTCAACGAGTTCATGCCCCGGCACATGGTCCACCTGACCATCGAGGGGCTCAG
>MPOY01000523.1 GCA_001896715.1 Methanoculleus sp. EBM-46 | reverse complement strand
GCGGCAACGGCATCGGGGGGGAGCCGGAGCGCCTGCACGATATCCTGAGGGACGGTTATGGTAACATCGGCCATAGCGGCTTCACCTGATAATAAGGGATGGGAGGGAGAACCGATAAATATGGTAGTGAGCGAGGTCCGGAGAGATCCTCTTCTCCGGTATCGCCCCCCGCACCCCGCCACGTCGCCGGCGTAGCGGGGGATAACGTGGAGGTGCATCACCGTCTGGCCGGCGGCGGTGCCGCACGGTGCAAAATGTTAACAGTCATGGCGTTTTAATTGATTTTAGGCTCTGGATGCGGCAAGAAAACCAGATCCGCATGGTCTGAAGTCATAATCTTCTTTACTTCGGGAACATGCATAATAAGTAAGGGCATACGGAAGGAAGAAGTGGCAATCAATGCGTGCAGTACGACAGATCTATCCTGTGAAACGCATCCGGACGTGATGCAGCAGATCCTCACCGGAGAGATCCGCCCTGTCGAGTCATCGGAGGCCGGGGCAGAAGCATGACTCCCGTTCGGATCTTCATCAGCAGCGTGCAGAAGGAGTTCGCCAACGAGCGGGCAGCCCTCCGCGGCTACCTGCGGGGCGATGCACTGATGCGGCGGTTCTTTGAGGTCTTCCTATTCGAGGACGTCCCGGCCGCCGACCGCCGCACTGACGACCTGTACCTCGACGAGGTTCGGCGTTGTGACATCTATGTCGGGCTGTTCGGGAGTGACTACGGCACCGAGAACTCCGGAGGGCTCTCCCCGACCGAACGGGAGTTCGATCTCGCCACTGCCGAGAGGAAGTGCCGGCTCATCTATGTCAGGGGCACGGACGATGATGACCGCCATCCAAAGATGCGTGCGCTCATCGGAAGGGCAGAGGCGGGGCTGATCCGGAAGCGGTTCAATACCCCCGCGGAACTGGTCGCCGGGCTGTATGCGGCGCTCGTCGAGTACCTGGTGGAGAAGCAGTTGATCCGCTCCGGTCCCTTCGACGCGGCCCCGTGTGCCAGGGCGACGCCCGGTGATCTGGACCCTGAACGGATGGCATGGTTCATCCGCACGGCCAGAGCGACCCGCCGGTTCCCCCTCGCTCCCGATGCATCTTCCGCCGAACTGCTGGAGCACCTGAACCTGCTTGATAACGGGCAGCTGACGCACGCAGCGCTCCTTCTCTTTGGAAAGCAGCCGCAACGGTTCCTGATCTCCTCCGAGATCAAGTGCGCCCACTTCCACGGCACCGATGTGGCCAAACCGATCCCCTCCTACCAGGTTTACAAGGGCACGGTCTTCGATCTCGTGGACGCGGCGGTGGACTTCGTCCTCAGTAAGATCGCCCTCTCGGTCGGGACCCGCGAGGCTGGCCCGCAGGCCCCGGTGCGCTACGAGATCCCGAAGGAGGTGGTGGCGGAGGCGATCGTGAATGCGGTCGTCCACCGTGACTACACCAGTAACGGCAGCGTCCAGGTGATGCTTTTTGTGGACCGGCTGGAGATCTGGAACCCGGGCGCCCTCCCGCCGTCCCTGACCCTCGAAAAGCTCCGGCAGGCTCACGGCTCGGTGCCGAAAAACCCGCTCCTCGCCGAGCCGATGTATCTCGCCGGCTACATCGAACGGATGGGCACCGGGACGCGGGACATGATCCACCGCTGCATTGAGGCAGGTTTGCCGGAGCCGGAGTTCGCCGTCAGTGATGGGTTCCAGACGATCATCCGCCGGACTCTGGCTCCCGGCCGGGTATCACAGCCAGAGTCACAGCCAGAGTCACAGCCAGAGTCGCTGGAGACGAGAGTCCTCCGGCTCCTCGAGGACGAACCGAAGTCCAAAGCAGAGCTCTCGCGGGGGCTCGGACAGAAAGAGATCTCAGGTCAGCTCAACAAGGTTGTCCGCCAACTCCTGGCAGACCGGACAATCGAGTACACCATCCCTGAAAAGCCGAGCAGCCGGCACCAGAAGTACCGCCTCACCGGGCAAGGCCAGGCTGCGCTCGCGAAAGGTTCCGGAGGCGATGTTCCATGAGCACCTGCGGCGAGTGTGAGCGTCTCACGTAGGAGCGGGTCGTCACCTCCTTTTGGGGGATGCGTGAAGACAGGCTGAAAAAGGTGACAAAAAGCACACCCGCACGACATCGCTGTCGTTCTCCGCGGTCTGGCCGAGAAAGGTCTCCTGATACGCGAAGGTTCAGGCAGGAGCACGTTCTCTTCCCGGCCCGGCCGCCACCCGATGGGGGGATGGATGTTCGGAACTCCGGGGGCGGCCCCGCTCTCCCCTGTAGTCCGGGAGGTGCGGCCTCTCCTGGTCGAGCTCTGCTGAACACTCTCGCTGCGATTCTTCCTGGTATCAGTCCTTTTAGTATCTCCTCTTCTCCGGTATCGCGCCCCGCACACCGCCCCGGGGATCCTCCACGTCGCCGGCGTACCGGGGGATGACGTGGACGTGGAGGTGCATCACCGTCTGGCCGGCGGCTTCTCCCACGTTCGCGCCGACAGGATGGAACCGCTCGTCGAAGAGGGTTTTTGCCTCCCGGGCGAGGGCGAGGTCTCACCCCCCGGGTGCTCTTGCTCCTGCCCTTCAAGTCATCGCATTCCACTGGAAAGTCACATCCTACGAACAAGTCGTTCCTGCCGGAGCATCGCATTCTCCTCGAGGTTAAAGAGATGATCGGAATCACGCATATATCACGCACCATCATGCACAACAAAGCAGGTCGATGCGGCCGACCAGGGAGAGATGGATCAGGGGCGAGGAATTACTGACCGCGAGCGGCATAAGCGATGTCCTGGTCGAGGTCCTCGTCGGCGTAGTGCCGGGGGATCTTCCGTGCTCCGAGCAGTTCCTCCCACTCCCACCGGGTCATCTCGGCAAGCGCCGCCGCCTTCCCGGCAGGATGCCCCGTTGGTAGAGCGCCACGGCCGGGCTCCCGCTGCAGTTCGGCGGCAACGGCATCGGGGGGGAGCCGGAGCGCCTGCACGATCTCCTGAGGGACGGTTATGGTAACATCGGCCATAGCGGCTTCACCTGAT